>JAFZEK010000130.1 GCA_017560705.1 Bacteroidales bacterium
ACATCTCTACCCGCAAAGAGGGCCATTGGCAGATGGCAAGCCGAGTGCAAGAGCCGCTAAACTCCACCGACAACGAGGGTGCTCAGTGCATTTCGCAGGATGGGCGTTTTATAGTTTTCACCATCTGTGGCGAAAAAGGCATGGGCAGCTGCGACTTGTATTGGTCCAAGAAAGTGGGCAACAAATGGAGCAAACCACGCAACCTTGGCTCCAACGTGAACAGCAAATACTGGGACTCGCAACCCTCTTTTTCCATCGACGGACGCACCCTATACTTCTCCAGCAACCGCCCTGGTGGCAAAGGCGGCAGAGATATATGGAAAACCACACTGGGCAACGACGGCCGATGGAGCAAAGCCGAAAACATGGGCGACAGCATAAACACTGCCATGGACGAGGTGTCGCCATTCATACACTACGACGACCAAACGATGTACTTCGCCTCCAACGGGCATGTGGGCATGGGCGGATTTGACATCTACTACACCCGCAAGACAAGCGACAGCACCTGGAGCAGCCCTACCAACATAGGCTACCCCATAAACACCGACTCGGACGAGCTGAACCTAGTGGTGGGAGCAGGCGGAAAGATGGCCATATTCTCGTCGGACAAGCTCAACGGCATGGGCGGCCACGACCTCTACACCTTCGAGCTATACGAACAAGCCCGACCCATAGCAGCCACATTCATGAAAGGCAAAGTGTATGACCACGAAACACAAAAACCACTGGAAGCCAACTTTAAAATAATAGACCTGGAAAACGGCAAAGAAATAGTGTCGGCAAGTGCCGATCCGGTGTTGGGCTCGTTCCTCATCAGCTTGCCAGTCAACAAGAACTATGCACTGAACGTGAGCGTAGACGGCTATCTTTTCCACTCGGAAAACATAGAACTAATGTCCGGTACACCCGAAAAACCATTTGAGAAAAATGTGCCAATGAAAAAACTATTGGTGGGCAGCAGCGTGGTGCTCCGCAACGTATTCTTCGAAACGAACAAATATGACCTGAAAGAAGAATCGCAAGCAGAACTGCTTAAACTCTATGAATTTATGACCAACAACGCCAGCGTGGCAATAGAAATAAGCGGCCACACCGACAACGTGGGCAACGATGCCGACAACCTGACACTGTCCGAAAACAGAGCCAAAGCCATCTACAACTTCTTGATAGACCAAGGCATAGAGGCCAGCCGCCTATCGTTCAAAGGCTACGGCGAACAACAGCCCATAGACACCAACGACACCGAAGAAGGACGTGCCAACAACCGTCGTTCCGAATTCAAAATCAAAGAAATACTACAATAACACACAACACACACAGAACAATGAAAAACACATACACCTACGAATATCCGCGAGCATCGCTCACCGCCGACATTGTCATCTTTTCGGAAGATAAAACGGAAGTGGTGCTCATACAACGCAAAAACGAACCCTACAAAGGCCATTGGGCATTCCCCGGAGGATTTATGGACATGGACGAGACGCTGGAGCAGTGTGCAGTGCGAGAGCTGGAAGAAGAAACGAGCATAAAGGCGGACAGCCTTAGGCAGCTGGGAGCATTTTCGGACTTAGACCGCGACCCCCGAGGACGCACCATAACGGTGGCCTACTACGGCATAGTGGACAAAGCCCACTGCCCCATAAAAGCACAAGACGACGCTGCCGCCGCAGGCTGGTTCAGAATAAACGAACTGCCACCACTAGCATTCGACCACGCAAAAATATTGGCCGAAGCCATCAAAGCCGTAAAAAATCTATAGCCCACATCAAAATAAAAGACTAGGATTTACGTAATTTAGAGAAACAATAAATTATATAGAACACAAAATATATTTATCATGAAGAAATGGATATTACTCTTTTTTAAAGGCGTAGCCATGGGAGCCTCGGACGTGGTTCCAGGCGTTTCGGGAGGCACAATAGCGTTCATCTCAGGAATATACGAACGCCTAATCCACGCCATCAAAAGCGTAAACATACAAAACATAAAACTATTTTTCACCGGACACTTCAAAGAGTTTTGGAAAAACATTGATGGCAACTTCCTAGTGTGCCTTGCAGCAGGTATAGCCACCAGTTTCCTATCCCTAGCCAAACTTATAACCTATCTGTTGGAAGCCTATCCGGTGCTCGTGTGGTCTTTCTTCTGCGGACTCATAGTGGCGTCGGTTATCTTTGTAGGTCGCACCGTAAAATGGAATTGGAAAACAGCGTTGACACTCGTGGTTTTTGCTGTAGTGTCGTTCTTTGTCACCTCACCCGAAAACGCCCCATTAGGACAAAACAGTGCCTATTGGTACATCTTCCTATGCGGAGCATTGGCAATATGTGCCATGATATTACCCGGCATTTCAGGCAGTTTCATATTAGTATTGTTGGGTCAGTATGCCTTCATCCTCGAATCGTTAGTGGAGTTGAGAATAGATGTTATAGGAATATTCATGGTAGGTGCAGTGGTAGGCATTGTGTCGTTCTCGCACGTGCTAGACTGGCTTTTCAAGAACTTTGAGATGATAACCAAAGCAGCCCTTACAGGCTTCATGCTGGGCTCGCTGAATAAAATATGGCCATGGAAGAGCTTGCTAGACACCACAGTGTACCCCAACGGTGAAATACAAAAGATAGAAGAAAACATCTTGCCCACAGAGTTTGGCGGAGAGTTTTGGGGAGCAATAGGACTAGCAATATTGGGCTTTGGCATTATATTTGCAATAGAGTTTATCTCCGAAAAGATGAAGAAAAACACAGGAAACGTTGCAGCCTAAGAACCCATCGGACATGAAAATAAAAGAAGTCGTTTCGTACTTAAACAGCAAATATCCACTAGGTTATCAAGAGAGTTATGACAATTCGGGCTTCCAGCTAGGCGACGACACCGAGGACATAAAAGGAGCATTAATAGCCGTAGACCTCACCCTCGAAGTCATCCACGAAGCCATCGAAAAGGGTTGCAACCTCATCGTGACCCATCATCCATTCATATTCTCAGGCCTAAAGCGGATAACACCACAGACGTATATCGGCAAGATGGTGTATCTGCTCATAAAGAACAACATATCAGTGTATGCAGCCCACACCAACTTGGACAACCTCATGCACGGAGTCAACGGCATTCTATCCACAAAAATAGGACTAGAAAAAACCACCATCCTACGCCCGATGAGTGGCAAGCTACGCAAATTAGTGGTCTATTGCCCTGTGGACTATGCCAATCAAGTGCGTTCGGCAATGTTCCAAGGAGGAGCAGGCTGCATAGGCAACTACGACAGCTGCAGCTTCATATCCGAAGGCACAGGCACGTTCAGAGCTGGAGACGGTGCCCACCCCTTTGTGGGAGAATTGGGCAAACTGCATTTCGAGAAAGAGGTGAGAATAGAGGTTGTGTATCCTACAGTGAATGAGCGACAAATCATAAGCCTAATGAAAGACGCACACCCCTACGAAGAACCCGCCTACGACTGCCTAGACCTTGCCAACCCCTGGAACCAAGTGGGAGCCGGCATGATAGGGACACTCCCCACAGCCATGCCCACCAAAGAGTTCTTGAAAAAACTGAAAGAGGTGCTAAACATACCCGTCGTTAGGCATTCCGAACTGTGCAAAGACACGGTGCAGAGCGTGGCTCTATGCGGCGGAGCAGGAAGTTTTCTTATAGGAGATGCCAAAGCACAAAAAGCCGACATTTACCTCACCGGCGACCTAAAATATCACGACTTTCAACAGGCCGAAAACACCATTATCATAGCCGATATAGGGCACTACGAAAGCGAACAATACACTAAAGAATTAATTTTCTTGGATATGTCTGAAAAATTTAGTAACTTTGCGACGCAAATTTCGACTAAAAGTTCGGGCTTTGTTGACTATATTTGATTATAAGATAATAATTTACGCGATTATATGGCAAAAAAAATATCTGCTGCAAAAGCAGCTGAATTGGAAAAAGAAGCTCAGATGCAAGAGAGTATGCGTCTGCAAGAGGTTGACATCATAGTTGAAAACAGACTTGTAGCCTTATGTGCGTTGCAAACTGTGGATAGCCAAATTGACAAGATTAGAATAATACGAGGTGAGCTACCTTTGGAAGTTAGAGACTTGGAAGATGAAATAGCCGGTCTACAAACTCGTATTTCTAACCTTCAATCTGAAATTTCTGGTGCCGAAAAAGCCGTTGTGGATTATAAAAACGCTATAGAAGAACACAAAGAGCTTATAAAGAAATACACTAAACAACAAGAAAATGTGCGAAACAATCGCGAGTTCGAATCTTTGAATAAGGAAATAGAATTCCAAAACTTGGAGATACAACTTTGCGAAAGAAAGATAAAAGACAGCATTGCTAAAGGCAAAGAAAGACACCAACAAGTGGAAATTGCCAAAAATCTTTTATCAACCAGACAAGGCGACCTTGACGCTAAAAAAGTAGAACTAGAAGAAATAACTAAAGAAACCGAAATAGAAGAAGTTGCTCTATTCGAAAAATCTAAAGAACTAGAACAAGCTATCGACGAACGCTACTTGAAAGCATACAAACGCATTAGACTTGCTGCTCGAAACGGTTTGGCTGTTGTAGGTGTAGATAGAGATGCTTGCGGTGGTTGTTTCAACAAGATTCCTCATCAAAGACAAATGGAAATAAAGATGCACAAAAAAGTTATCGTGTGCGAACACTGCGGTCGTATCCTTATTGATGAAGACATCAGAGAAAAATCAGAAGAAAGAATCAGATAATAAAATATATAAGTTATTTTACTAAACTGCTTTAGAGAGCGATGTAGGGATTATGTCGCTCTCTTTTTATTTATGGCAACTTCTAAAAATTCCACATTCTAAGAAATATTATCATGAAATAAAAGAACTTTTGCGTGGTTGACGAAGTCTGTATTCCACAAATCACTTGCAAAGCTATTTTTTTAGAAGTTACCTTATAATATTCTGCAGCTCATCCTTAAAACAGGATAAGACTTCAATGTCTATACAATATTTAATAGCTATCCATCGTTTACGCATAAAATAATTTACATATATTTATAACACTATAAAGATTAGAACACAAATGAAAAAATTTATTGGATTTCTAGCCATCTCATTCCTATTTGTATCTTGCGACGTATGGACACAAATAGAACAAACCGCAGCACTTCAGAACTGTAAATTCTCACTTAAAAATGTTCAAGAAGTAAGCATTGCCGGTGTAAAAATAAAAGATTTAAAAAACCTTACTACTGCCGACGTTGTCAAACTTAGCACTGCCATCTTAAACAAAAACATACCCCTAAGCATGAACGTAAACGTAGGCATACAAAACACATC
Source organism: Bacteroidales bacterium (assembly GCA_017560705.1). Lineage (GTDB taxonomy): Bacteria > Bacteroidota > Bacteroidia > Bacteroidales > P3 > HGM05376. Next base: position 5,319 of record JAFZEK010000130.1, read on the forward strand.
ACAACAAACAGCTGCCATCAACGAACTGGACTGGATATGTGCCATAGATGGTAATGACTTCGTTTCGGGTATAATAAAAAACAAATATAGCATACCGGCCAACTCCAACATTACTATGCCTATTGCTATAAACACCGACATCTACAAGCTCTTCTCTTCCGGAAACATCGAAACACTGAAAAACTTTGTAAACAGTTTCTCTAAAAACGATGCCACCTCGTCGAGAGTTGCTATTAAAGTGAAACCTTCCGTCTACATCGGACAACAAAAAATGCAACTCCCTAACTACATAACTCTAGAAAAGAGCATTTAAGCAGATTGGAAATAATTTTTCCAACAACATACACTGCTTCTTCGTTTTGACGCAGACAACTAGTCATCAAGACTACAAGACCACTAGTGGCTACAACCTCTCGTGGTCTTTTTTTTATTTGCAGAGCAAGAACTGAAACATACATTATAGTAGATAGGAAAGAAAACATGTGGGCAATGTGTGAAATACTATAAGCAACTTCAAAAAAATTGCTTTGCAAGACAGCGAATTTTTACTAGAAAAATTTCTAGTTTCTTTTGACCCATCATAGCGGTCTATGTGACGACCCAAAAGAAATAGAAATAGAAAGATTCCAAGAAAAAACGCAACGTTGCGATTAAGCGAGTAAAGAATAATGCCTAAGCATTAGCTCTTTCGAGCGATAGCAACATCGACGAAGTCAGTATTCCACAAATCACCAGCAAAGCAATTTTTAGAAATTGCCTAAAGTAAAATAACA
>JAFZEK010000131.1 GCA_017560705.1 Bacteroidales bacterium
TCATATCCATGGTTATAGGTTATTTCATAGGTGTGGCACTTATACCCAAAGTTATCAATCAGCGTCAGGCATTGGTAGGCTGTTCGGTGCTTGGCATATTGCTATCAGTGGTAGCAGTGTTAGTGCCTAGCAATCTGCACTTCAGCTTCCCATTCATCGACCTTGGCACATTTACAGTTATCGAAATGGTTATCCCCTACACAGTGTTCTTCATCGCACTATTGGGCGTAGCCAATTCTCTAGTATGGCCAGCAATATGGCCACTATCACTAGAAGGCTTAGGAGGACACACAAAAACAGCATCGGCACTCATTATCATGTCCATAGCAGGTGGAGCACTTTTGCCCCTAGCCTACGGCAAAATAGCTGAATTTGTAGGCACTCAACAAGCCTATTGGATAGCAATACCATGCTACTTGGTCATTTTATCTTTTGCCATTTTTGGTTGCAAATGGGGCAAAAGATAAAGAAATAGTTTGATAATTAGGAATAAAAAACGTATTTTTGCACATTGTCAGCAATGCAAGACAACGCATTAAAGCATTGACAGACAATATAAAAACAATAGTTTAATAGAATAATAAAACAATGATAATATCTTATAAATGGTTGAACGACTACGTAAAAAGTAGTCTAACCCCAAATGAAATAGATGAAACGCTAACTTTTAGCGGACTAGAAATAGAAGGTGTAGAAAAAGTAGAAACCATAAAAGGCGGACTAGAACACGTGGTTATAGGCAAGGTGATGACTTGCGAAGACCATCCGGATTCCGACCACTTGCACGTAACCACTGTAGATGTAGGTGGCGACAGATTACTTGACATAGTATGTGGTGCAGCCAATGTAGCAGCAGGTCAGAAAGTGGTAGTAGCCACCATTGGCACTCAAATATGGACTTCAGAAACCGAATATTTCGAAATAAAGAAATCCAAAATAAGAGGCAAAGTGTCTGAAGGTATGATATGTGCTGAAGATGAACTAGGACTAGGCACTTCCCACGACGGAATAATGGTACTACCCGACGATGCCCCAATAGGTATGCCCGCCAAAGAATATTTCCATGTAGAAGAAGACTATGCTATAGAAGTGGCCATAACTGCAAACCGATCTGATGCCACATCGCACATTGGAGTAGGTCGCGACCTTGTGGCAGCCTACAACACTCAGCATGGTGGCAATCTAAAATTAGAAATCCCATCGGTAGAAGACTACAAACAAGATAATAATGACCGCACTATCAACGTAAGAGTTGAAGACACTGAGTGCTGTCCAAGATACTCTGGCGTTACTATAACAGGTGTTAAAGTAGCCGAATCTCCAGATTGGTTAAAGAACAAACTACGCACTGTAGGCATACGCCCTATTAATAATATAGTAGACATTACCAACTACGTGCTTATGGAAGTAGGACAACCTATGCACGCTTTCGATGCCGACAAAATAGACGGCAACACTGTAGTGGTAAAGAAATTAGCAGAAGGCACTCCATTTATTACCCTTGACGGCGTGGAACGCAAACTAAACGGCACCGAACTTATGATATGCAACGAGAAAGAAGGCATGTGCATAGCAGGTGTGTTCGGCGGTGAAAAGTCGGGAGTATCCGAAGCTACAACCAATGTATTCTTAGAAAGTGCATATTTCAACCCCGTAAGTGTTCGTAAGACATCCAAATACCACGGATTGAAAACCGATGCTTCGTTCCGCTACGAACGTGGTTGCGACCCAAACATAACAATATATGCACTTAAAAGAGCTGCAATGCTTATCAAAGAAATAGCAGGCGGAAAGATAAGCTCCGATATTATAGATATATACCCCACACCTATAGAACGTCCTAAAGTGGAAGTGAACTTCCGCAGCATGTTCGACCTTATTGGTAAAGAAATTCCGGTGGACACTATCAAATCCATACTAGGAATGCTTGACATTACTGTAGAAAGTGAAACAGCAGAAGGCATGATTCTTAGAATACCAACTAACAAAGTGGACGTTACCCGCCAATGCGATGTGGTAGAAGAAATAATGAGAATATACGGCTACAACAATATCTCTTTCGATGAAACATTGAGTAGCTGCCTATCTTACAACAAGAAGCCAAACCCCAATAAAATACAAAACATAGTAGGCGACTACTTAGCCAACAACGGTTTTGTGGAAATAATGAACAACTCATTATCCAAAGCCGAATACTATGACAACACCGCCGACTTTGACTCCAAAAACAACGTGGTGCTTCTTAACCCTCTAAGCAAAGAACTTAACGTACTACGCCAAACACTGCTATATAGCGGCATGGAATGTATAGTATACAACATAAACCACAAAATAAAGAACCAAAAGCTATTTGAGTTTGGCAAGCATTATCGCTACAATCCAGAACAAGCCGACAACGCCGACATCACCAAACGCTACTCTGAAGAACGACACTTATCCATATTTATGACAGGTAAAGAAAGTGGCGAAAGCTGGAAGATGCCATCATCACCTGTGGACTTCTACTTCTTGAAGTCGCACATTGTAAATATTCTTCGTCGCTTGCGTATCAACACCGGACGTATCGTTGCAGAACCTGCTAAAGCCAAATATTTTGCCGAAGGAATAGACTTAATGTTCAAAGATAGCAAAAAAGTGTTGGTATCGATGGGGCGTGTGGCAAAAGCTACTCTTAAAAAGATGGACTGCAAGCAAGATGTATTCTACGCTGACATCAATTGGGATTTGCTTCTAAAGAGCATACCAACTCAAGAAGTTACATTCACCGAAATAGCTAAAAACCCCGAAGTTCGTAGAGACTTGGCATTGGTTATAGACAAGAATATCACTTTCGACGCTATCGAAAAACTAGCATTCGAAACAGAGAAAAAACTACTTAAGAACGTAGGACTTTTCGATGTATACGAAGGTGAACACATAGAAGACGGCAAGAAATCCTACGCTGTAAGCTTCATTTTACAAGACAAAGACAAGACTCTATCCGACAAACAAATAGAATCCATAATGGCTAAGTTGCAAAAGAACTTCGAAACCCGCTTAGGAGCAAAAATAAGAAGCTAAGACATTTATATATATAACAGCATTCCTATAATAATAAAGCACTACATTCGACTGCACAAGAAGAATGTAGGGCTTTTTTTGAGGAATGATTTTAAGTAAATAGCAGAGTTCTCGATACCAAAGAATCTTTTTAATTACAAAACATGAACTATGCTAGCACAAAAGCGTTGATAGCCTTGCAGCAATCAGCAATATGATTAAAGAAGAAAACATACAATGATAGAAACCAAAAAGATACCCGAAAGAGCTGTACTAGTAAGCGTGTGTTCGTCCAATATGACAATGGAGCGTACAGAAGAGTACCTTAGTGAGCTAGCTTTTTTGCTAGACACTGCAGGCGGCGAAACCGTGAAAACTTTCATACAAAAGCTAGACCACCCCGACAAACGCACCTATGTAGGAAAAGGAAAACTAGAAGAAGTAAAAGAATGTGTAGAAGCAGAGAATATTGACCTTGTGGTGATAGACGACGAGCTTACCCCCTCTCAACTACGCAACCTTGAAAGAGAAATAAACCGAAGAATACTAGACCGTACAACGCTTATATTGGACATCTTTGCCAAAAGAGCTCGCACTTCCATTGCCAAAACTCAAGTAGAGCTTGCTCAATACCAATACATGCTGCCCCGACTTACAAGAATGTGGACTCACCTTGAACGACAACGTGGTGGTATAGGTATGCGCGGACCGGGTGAAACTCAAATAGAGACCGACCGAAGAATAATCCTAGAAAAAA
>JAFZEK010000132.1 GCA_017560705.1 Bacteroidales bacterium
CGGCAAAAAACATAACGTTGCGATTAAGCGAGTAAAGAGCAATGCCTAAGCATTAGCTCTTTCGAGCGATAGCAACATCGACGAAGTCAACGCACGCAAAAGTTTCAAAGAACACTCTTTTGTTTATTCGAAACGTGGAATTTTTAGAAGTTGCCTCAATGTAATCTGTGCCGGATTGCCTTGCTGTAGTTTCAATGAAAGTGGCAACAAAAGTCATTGAGATTTGCTCTTTTGATATTTTTATTCTCTCTTCCATTTTCTCTTTTTGTCAACCTATAAAAGGTAGCAACATTATCGTTGTCAATTTATTTGATGCTCACACTGAAGTTTTGTCTTGTTCTGTTTTTTTGCACAGTGTTGCAATAGTTTCACTACAACGTTTCTTTTCTAAAAATCTTGCTTTGCATCATTTCTTTGTGCCATATATAACAAACGGAATAATTATCTATCTTTAGAAGTTTCCTATAGATATTTTTTTCCATGTAAGCCTATTGTTATAACAAAACCATGTGATATAGCTATTGTAAGTGTGCGGTTTATGACCCAAAAACCGTACACTTACGGTGCCAAACTATGGCACTTTTGAACGTAAAGTATGGGGTGGTTTTACTTTATTTTAGAAGTTTCTGAAACATAGAAATCTGCCGAAGAAGTGAAAGGGACTTATGTCGCAATTATTTTTTGAGATATGATAGAAAATTATTTCACTTGACTGAAAAAATATTTTCACCCGAGTAGGAAAAACTTTTCACCCGAGTAGAAAACATATTCCACGTCGTGGAACGAATATTCCATGACGTGGAATATATATTCCACATCATGGAATATGTTTTTCGCCTAAGTGTGAGAAGTTTTTTACTTGGGTGAAAAAACTTTTGGAGTAGAGTGAAAATGATTTTAGCCCCTAGTAGAGACGCGCCAACGGCACGTCTCTCATTAAGAGACGCTACCAACGGCACGTCTCTCATTAAAAGACGCTGCCAACGGCACGTCGCACCACGTCGCAGCCATCTGGCGTGGCGACCTTTGAAATTGTAACACATATATTGGGCGTATCGCAAAAGGGGCGTACGCGATACGCCCGAATGCGATACGCCCGTACGCATATACCGGCGAAAAATTGTATGGGCGAATCGCAATCGCCAAATATTGAATTTGGTGATATATACCGATTGGTCGCAACGCCTGACGGCTGCGACAAGGAGAGACGTGCCGTTGGCGCGTCTCTACACGCGATGAATTTATCGGGTATAATTTTCCGATGTGGATTGTTTGTGGTATGAATTAACCGTTATTTTACGTGTGATATACAAAACACGCAGACGTAGAGACGCACCATCGGTACGGCTCTAATATGGTAGCCGATAGGCGTTGCAATCATATTAACCCAAATTCATTATTAGGATTTTTGCAAGATTATAACCGAGTGATTGAATGCCTCTTGGTTACATTATACAGATGTTTTTAATGACCAATTTAGGTTATTCATTTTTTGTTGGCTTTTGTGTCAACTTTTTTCACTACAAAACATAGCCTCAGTAAAAAGTCAGCGGAAATATTAATAGTAAATGAAGACAGTTTTTCCAGTTTTCTATTGGTGTAAAGGATGTGTTATTTTGGGTTTGGGTGTTATTTATTGATATAAAATTTGCATTAATAGTCTGTAGGCATGAAAAATATTGTATCTTTGCATAAGAAAAATAACGTGCGGATATTGCGTAAATATTTGCATGTCAGAATTTAAATGTAATACAATAGTAATAATAAACATTATAGAAATGAAGAAAACAATAATTACGATTATGGCATTAGGTCTATTTACTGCTTGTAATCAGTTGTCGAAGAGTCCTGAACTAACTTCAGGTATCGACAAATCTAATTTGGATACTACTGCTAGTCCTGCTGATAATTTCTATCAGTATGCATGTGGTGGATGGATGGCAAAGAATCCATTGACAGATGAATATTCTCGCTATGGTTCTTTCGACAAATTGGCTGAAGATAACCGCGAACAGCTAAAAACTCTTATCGAAGAAGTGGCTGCCAAACAACACGAAAAAAACTCGGTGGGTGATAAAATCGCTACTCTTTATAATTTAGGTATGGATAGCGTAATGCTTCAACAACAAGGTGCTGAACCTATTAAAGAAATGTTGAACAACATCGCTTCATTGCAAAATGTTGCTGATTTGCAAAAAGAATTAATCAACTTACACAAGGTGGGTATCAATCCATTCTTTGGTCTTTTTGCTGAAGCTGACTATAGCGACAGTAAGATGACTATCGCTTGGTTGTGGCAAGCTGGTATTGGTATGGGCGACAGAGACTACTACCTAGAACAAACTGACCACAACAAAGAATTGAGAGCTAAATATGTGGAAATGATTGCCAACATGTTTACTCTTTCGGGATATGACAAGATGGCCAATAAGTCTGCTGAAGAATTGGCTAAGATGGTTATGGATGTTGAAACTCGCTTGGCTAAAGCTTCTTACGACAAGGAAGCTCTTCGCGACCCTTACAAAACTTTCCACAAAATTACAGTGGCCGAAACTGAAGCATTGGCTGGTGATTTCCAATTTGGAGAATACTTCAAAGCTATGGGATTGACCGAAATGAAGACTTTGAACGTGGGTCAACCTGAATTTATTACAGAATGTAATAACGTGTTAAAGAGCAACACAGAAGCTGTAAAAGCTTACTATGCTTGGAATGTAATAAACACTGCTGCCGGTTATTTGAGCGATGACTTTGTAAAAGAATCATTTAAATTCTATGGTACTGCTCTTTCCGGAAAAGAAGAAATGCGTCCTCGTTGGAAACGTGTGACTGGTACTGTGGATGGTGCTTTGGGCGAAGCTGTAGGTCAAATGTATGTGGAAAAATATTTCCCAAAAGAAGCTAAAGACCGTATGCTTAACCTTGTAGACAACCTAAGCACTGCTTTTGCTGAACGTATACAAGCCGCTAACTGGATGAACGACACTACTAAACAAAAGGCTTTGGAAAAACTAAGCACTATACTTGTAAAAGTGGGTTATCCTGATAAATGGAGAGACTATAGCAGTTTGGAAATAAAAGGTGATAGCTATTTTGCAAACATCTTGCGTTCAAATGAATTTGATATAAACTACATGTTGGCTAAGGTGGATAAAC
>JAFZEK010000016.1 GCA_017560705.1 Bacteroidales bacterium
TACAAATATTTTGAGCAATAATGATAGTATACAACAATGTTTCATCGACTTATAAAAGCTTCACGTTTTCGGAACATCAAAGGATTATTCTTTAAACTTTTGCGTGATTTGCATTTTTATTGTCGAAATATTTCTATTTCTTTTTCAACCATATAGACTGCCATGCCTAGTAAACGGAAAGTAGAAATCGTCCTAATAAAATTCCACAAATCACCTGCAAAGCAATTTTTAGAAGTTGCCTATAATGAAATAAAGTTGGAAAATATAATCAAAAATCGTAACTTTGCATAGATTTTCACAAACCAATAAAAGCAATATAATAATAGTAATCAATAATTTAAAGATAAAGGAGACAAGTAATGGGAAGAGCATTTGAATATCGCAAGGCACGTAAAATGAAACGTTGGGGCAATATGGCACGTACTTTCACCCGCATAGGACGTGAAATAGAAATAGCCGTAAAAGCAGGTGGCCCGGACCCAGATTCAAACTCACGTTTGAGACTGCTAATACAAAACGCTCGCACAGAAAATATGCCCAAAGAAAACGTAGAAAGAGCTATAAAACGTGCAGTATCTAAAGACACTACAGCCTACAAAGAAGTAGTTTACGACGGAAAAGGTCCTTACGGAATTGCCATTGTGGTTGAAACTGCTACCGACAATCCTACTCGTACTGTGGCTAATGTAAGAGCTGCTTTTGTGCGTGGAAAAGGTGAACTTGGAACTATGGGTATGAACGACTTTATGTTCGAACGTAAATGTAGCTTCGTTGTAGTTTACAAAGATGGTATAGATATGGACGAACTAGAACTTGATATGATTGATTGTGGTATCGACGAAATGTTTAGAGATGAAGACGAAATACTTATTTACGCTGAATTTCAAAACTTCGGTCCTATACAAAAATACTTAGAAGACAACAACTTCGAAATAAAATCATTCAAGTTTGAACGTATACCTACCGATCTTCGTCAGCTTACTGAAGAACAACAAGAAGAGGTAAACAAACTACTAGAACGCTTGGAAGACGATGATGATGTAACTAACATCTTCCACAATATGGCTTAATAATTGAATAGTCTTTTTTAGAAACAACACCTTTCGGAAACACCAAAGGTGTTGTTTTTTTTTATAGGCAACTTCTAAAAATTCCACGTTTCGGATAAACCAAAAAATGTTCTTTGAAACTTTTGCGTGCCGTGCGTTTTTCTACTGAAATCTTTCTATTTCTTTTTCAATCGCATAGCCCACTATGATGGGGTCAAAAGAAAGTAAAATCTTTCTAGCGAAATTCCTCAAATCACTTGCAAAGCAATTATTAGAAGTTGCCTATAATGGTATCTGCGAAGCAATTATTACAACTCTAACACCGCAACAATTTATACCTAGGTATAAATATACTGACAGTATACCATCACAAGAACGAAACCCGGGTCTTATTTTTACATCACGAGGGAGATAAATTTTCCTCCTGATGCAATTACATTTTCATCGGGAGGAAAATAAAACTACATCGGGAGGAAATTTTACAGCGTTTAATGTCCCATTTTTTTGTTTCAATGGTAGGAAGTTTTCTTTTATTGCTACGTTGCAAAATAGTTTTCCCCCTACTCCATATTTCCTTCAAACTACAAAAAGAAAAGAATAATATTCCTCTTATCAGAGAGTTATCTCTGCGTAACAAAAACGTAACAATTTGGAAACAGTACTTTAATGTTTTTACATTTACTTTGCATCAAAATAGCACAAACCAATATACGATACATATATCTGTATATTAAATTATTAACACATAAAAGATATTTTATAATGAATGTTTTTTCAATTCTAACAGGTTTGCTTGAGATACTGGGGTCTTTGGGTATATTCCTCTACGGTATGAAACTCATGAGCGAATCTTTACAAAAACTAGCGGGAAACAAGATGCGTAATATCCTTTCTCGCATGACTTCAAAGCCGTTCAACGGCATACTTACAGGGGCTTTTGCCACCACTGTCATACAAAGTAGTAGTGCCACCATCGTTATGGTTGTCAGCTTTGTAAATGCTGGATTACTATCTTTGGCAGGAGCCATAGCCATCATTATGGGTGCCAACATAGGCACTACAGCCACAGCTTGGGTCATCTCGTTGCTGGGTCTTAAATTTTCAATGGCAGATTTGGCTATTCCTCTTGTTGCCATTGCTATACCTTTCATATTCTCAAAACATAGCAAACGCAAATCCATTGGTGAACTTATCATAGGCTTTTCACTTCTTTTCTTGGGTATAGAGTTTATGAAAAATGCTATGCCAGACATCAATCAATACCCCGAAGTGCTGAAATTCATTTCACAATATTCGGATTATGGCTATGCTTCCATCCTACTTTTTGTCCTTGTAGGCACAGTACTCACATTGGTTATGCAATCATCTAGTGCTACAATGGCCATCACCTTAGTAATGTGTAGCCAAGGATGGATTTCTTTTGAAGTGGGTGCAGCTATGGTTCTTGGCGAAAATATAGGTACTACCATTACAGCCAACCTCGCAGCTATGGTGGCTAACAATTCGGCTAAGAAAGCTGCGTTGTCGCACATGGTATTCAACGTGATAGGTGTGATATGGATGCTTATAGTATTTTATCCGTTCACTAAACTTATTGCTTATATAACAGTGCAAATGGAAGGCACATCGCCATTTGTTGATGCTCTTGCAATACCGGTGGCATTATCGCTATTCCACTCTATATTCAATATCATAAACACCTTTGCTTTAGTTTGGTTCATACCTCTTATTATAAAGATAGTGAACTTCATAATAAAGAGCAATTCCGAAGAAGACGAAAGTTTCAGACTACAATATATCCCTTCGGGACTTATGAACACTTCCGAACTTGACATTCAAAGTGCTAAACAAGAAATAGAAACTTTCTCGGAACGAGTGCTACGCATGTACTCTTTCTTGCCCGAACTAGACACTATAAAGAACGAAAACGAATATCAAAAACTATTCGAACGCACAGCTAAATACGAAGATATTACCGACCACATGGAAATAGAGATAGCACGTTTCCTTACCAAGATTTCTGAGGGAGACCTTAGCAACGAAGGTTCGCAACGCATAAGCTCTATGCTTCGCATCATCGACAACTTGGAAAGTATTGGCGACTCTATATACCAAATGGCTATACTAAAACAGAACCAAAAGACTCAAAATGTAGTGCTAGACAAAGACTGTACATCGCAACTGAACAACATGTATGAGCTAGTAGGAAAAGCCCTTGGTGTGATGAACGACAACCTACACAAGGACTATAGCAACGTAAACCTTGACGAAGCCTACGCAGTGGAAAAAGAAATAAACGCACTCCGCGACAAACTTCGTAGCCATCACCTAGAATCTATCAAAGCAGGAGCCTACTCTTATCAGATAGGAACGGTGTACAGCGGCATGTATGCCCTATATGAAAAAACTGGCGACTTTGTAATAAATGTGTCAGAAGCTATTAATAACACCAAAAAGCAAGCGTAAGCAATTCATTGCACAAAGTGAATATTAATACCATATAAAACAGACCAATAACAAAGGCAACTTCCATATAAAACTACGAATTTGGATTTCGCTCTTATCA
>JAFZEK010000017.1 GCA_017560705.1 Bacteroidales bacterium
CACAGGACTTACAAAGTCTTGTAATTGATTAAATAAGATTAGATTAAATGAAGAAAATAATACTCTCTGCAGTTGCAATGCTAGTGTTGCAACATTCAATTTTGGCACAAGTGTGGCAAGTATACACCACACAAAACAGCGATATATCTGGCAACACCGTATTAGCCTTATCGTCAGATGCTAGGGGTAGTAAATGGATAGGCACTAGCGAAGGGCTGTGCAAGTTGAGCGGAAAAACATGGACAGACTATTCCATGTTCAACAAAAAGCTTAAAGGTCAGTACGTAAACTGCTTAACGGTGGATAAAAACAATATGTTATGGATAGGCACCGACGACTACGGAGTGATAAGCTTTGACGGCTCGCAGTGGAAAGAACACGCAGCAGAAACCAAACGCCTAAACATGAGATACATAAGAGATATAGCCATAGATGCTAAAGGCGACAAATGGATAGGTGTAACCTTAGGCGGCTTGGTGCACTTTGACGGTAGAGATTGGAAGAAATACACTGCTAAAGATTCTAAACTACTCAGCGACTTTATATTATGTGTAGTAGTAGACCACAATGGATTGAAGTGGATAGGCACCAATGAAGGCGTATCCGTTTTCGACGGAAAAACATGGAGCAACTACACCACTCGAAACAGCGTTTTGCCCGATGTTATAGTGCCGGCCATAGTGGTAGACAAGAACAATGTGAAATGGATAGGCACTCAAAAGGGGCTTTGCAGTTATCACAACGGAGTGTGGAATGCATATACTCCAGCCAACAGCCCACTACCAAGCGAACAAATAAACGATTTGGCATTGGACAAAGAAGGCGTTTTATGGATAACAACTAACTCAGGCATAGTAGCTTTCAACGGAAAAGATTGGATAGTGTATAACACAAAAAACAGCGGACTTCCTGCTGTGGAAGTACAAAATATATCCATAGACCGCGACAACAATAAGTGGATGGGAACCAACTTCTACGGCTTAGTTTGTTTTTCGGGCTTCACTGTGATGGGAAAAGTTACAGACGAGAAAGGCAATCCAATGCCAAACACTCAAATACAGGTTGGTAAAGAAATGGCAACTACCAATGAACAAGGAATATATCGTGTAGATGTGGCCAATGGTACAAACCTAGAAATAAAACCTGCCTCCGACGGCTACAGTGCTGAACCGCCTTCAAGGTCAATCATAAAGATAAATAAAATGGAGCTTACCAACGACTTTGTGCTAAAACGCGAAGTGCTTACTGCCGCTGACGGAAAAGGCCCTGGTAAAGTGACCATAACTCCTTATCTAGAACAAGGTTACATAACTATATCCTTCGACGGCACGGAAGCCGAAGTGGAAATAAAATCAAATACTAAAGTGATGCGTAACATACCCAACTACAAGCGTGGCAACAAGATAAATATTTCTAAGTTTCCACGTGGGTCGTATAAAATAACAGTGCGAACCGACAAATGGGAAAAGACTTTGACACTGAATAAGAAGCTATAAACACATTGTCTCTGCGGAAATATTCTCATCTCTAGCTTGTTTTTCCATCAGATGTGGAAAACTGCAACCATAGAAAAGCTGAGAACAAAACGCATTTGTGGCAATGAACGAAAAAGAAAGACTTATACATTATATATAATAGTAATAGATAATTAAACAAAATACATCATTAAGTAAAGATGAAAAAGAACAGTTACCTTTTTGGACTCATTATCATCGGAGTTCTGTATTTTATATTTGGATTTGTAACATGGCTAAACGGCTCACTTATCCCGTTCCTAAAAGTGGCATGTGAGCTTAGCGACTTCACGGCTTATTTGGTTACCTTCGCTTTCTACATCTCCTACTTTGTATGGGCATTACCATCGTCGTGGATATTGAACAAGACAGGTTTTAAAAACGGCATAGCCATCGGGCTATTCGTTATGGCAGCAGGAGCAGCATTGTTTATACCGGCAGCCTACTCTCGCTCCTATATCCTATTCCTCACTGCGTTATTTATTTTAGGTTCAGGATTGGCACTAATGCAAACGGCTGTGAACCCCTATGTTACCATACTAGGGCCAATAGAAAGTGCTGCCAAACGCATTAGCATAATGGGTATATGCAACAAAGTGGCAGGAGTGTTGGCTCCTATAATTTTAGGTGTTATATTGCTTTCGGGCATAGAACCCATGATGGAAGAAATAAGCAACGCCACTACTCAAGCCGACAAAGAAGTACTGCTTAGCACTCTGTCACTCAGACTTGTGAAGCCCTACGCCGTAATGATGGGAATACTTATACTGCTAGGTGTACTAGTGTGTTTCACTCACTTACCCGAAGTAAATAACAACGACGAATCTGAAAACCAACAAGAAAATAAAAGCATTTGGAAATATCCTTACCTATGGTTTGGAGTAGTGGCTATGTTCTTCTACGTAGGTATAGAAGTTATTGCAGGCGACACTATTATACAGTACGGAATGTCGCTCGATGTGGACCAAGAATCGGCAAAATATTTTACCAGTCTCACACTCATATCCATGGTTATAGG
>JAFZEK010000133.1 GCA_017560705.1 Bacteroidales bacterium
AACATTACTACAGCTACCAACGCCAACAAGGCGGTTTTTAGAACATTCGTCTTCATGTGAATAGTTTTTTATTTGTTTATAAATTTGTTTATTTCAATCTTTTAGAGCTAATATTATAATATATCAACTACCAAAAGACGAGCCAAAGATACGCATTTATTTTTAAAGAGCAAAACATTTTTTAAGTTTTTTTCTATCAAGTATTTACAACACAACCACAGAGTATATATGTTGGCTAATATAAACCACCACACTTGGCTGTCGCAACTATGGCACTTAGGGGTCGTAACCCACGGAGTTAGGAGTGCTAAACCGCATAGTTTTTACCCGTAAGTATGGTGTTTTAAAACAAGAAAGCCGAAACTCGCAGTGAGCTTCGGCTTTCTTTGTTATATACTATATCGTTGGATTATTCTTTTACTTCTTCAGGTTCAAGAGTAACTACGATGTAATTTTTCAAGTTGATGTATTTCTTAGCAATCTTTTGGATGTCTTTAGCAGTGATAGATTCTACAAGTTTTTTGTAGTCGTCCAAAAGGATTTCGTTAGAGCGATCTAGGTCGTACATGTAAGAACCGTAAATCATGCTAGCCCAGAAATTGTTTTCTTTCAAGTTAGTTTCGCGAGCACGAATCATTTGTTCTTTTACTTTGTTCAAAGTAGTTTCATCCGGACCTTTCTTAACATATTGCTTCATAATATCCATAGCAGCTTTTTCTATTTCACCGGCTTTGCTTGGGTCGCAGTTGATATAGAATTGCCAGTTTACTTCTTTGTTAGGCATAACTTCGTAGTCTACACCAGCAGAAGGGCTGTAAGTACCACCCATTTTTTCGCGGATAACTTCGATAGCAGTAATGCTGATAGCATCGCTAAGCATACCGATAGCCATTTTGTTTTCAGTAGTAGCATCAAAACCTTCAGTAACACCCATCATGATAAGCATACCTTGGTTGTCCATACCTTTCTTTACAGTTTCTCTCTTAATACCTTTTGCGAAATCAGTAGAACGGTCTTTCCAAGTTTCAGTGCGGTTGATAGCAGGAAGATTTCCTAAGTATTTAGCTATCATAGGTATCATTTGGTCAGATACGTTTCCTACGAAGAAGAAAGTGAAATCGCTAGCATCAGCAAAACGTTCTTTGTAGATATTGAATACGCGTTCGTAATCTACAGCGTTCATTTGTTCTTCTGTTGGGATTAGGATATTACGCTTGTCGTTAGGATAAGCAGTTTTTTGGAATTTCTCGATAAATACATATTGTGGGTTTTCACCGATAAACTTGTATTGATTCTTCATTTGAGATACGAAACGATCGAAAGATTCTTTATCTTTGCGAGGAGCGTCGAAGTACAAATAAGTAAGTTGAAGCAATGTTTCGAAATCTTTAGGAGAACAGTTACCTTGGAAACCTTCAGTCAAAGAGCTGATGTAAGGAGAAATAGCGATGTTCATACCTTGAAGTTTCTTGCTTAGTTGAGTGTTGTCGAAATCAGCAATACCACTACCATCTACTACGCTAGCAGCCCAAGAAGCTGTAAGAATTTCGTTATCTTCGTACAAAGAATTACCACCAAAGCTGAAAGCACGTACTAGGATTTCATCTTCTTTAAAGTTAGTTTGTTTCACAACGAAGCGAACGCCGTTTGGCAATGTGTATTCAGTGTAACCAAGTTTTTCGTTTTTCTTAGTGTTAGCTATATCAACGTTTTTAAGTTCTTTTGTAAACAAAGGTTCATCTTTGAAGTTGTCTACGTAAGGTTCAGTTTTTACGTTTTTCATTTTAGCTACGATAGCCAAAACTTCTTCTTTAGTAGGCACTTTGTAACCTTCTTTTTCAGGAGCAGTAAGGTAGAATACGAAGTTTTCGTCGGTGATCCAACCAGCTATAAGAGCGTTTACTTCTTCAAGAGTGATAGTAGGCATAAATTCTTTAGCATAACGGAATTCTTGACGGATACCAGGAATTACTTCACCTTCAAGGAAGTGGTTAGTATATTCGCTAGCAAAACGCACGTTTTGAGTTTTGCTTTCTTCTTTAGCATATTTTTGGTAGCTACTCAAAAGGTCTTCTTTAGCACGGTCTAATTCAGTTTGAAGGAAACCATGTTCATCAGCACGTTTAAGTTCAGTAAGCAATGTTTCGATAGTAGCTTCTATTTGGTTTTCTTTAGGCATAGCATCGGCCGAGAAAGCATCAGTAGAGCGACCTAAGAATCCGCTATATCCGGCGTAAGCATAAACGAAAGGAGCTGTAGCCTTTTGTCCTAGTTCGCTAAAGCGAGAAGCCAACATGCTGTTTACAAGGCTTCTTACAAGGCTTTGACGATAGTCGCCTACAGTACCTTGAGCAGCTTTATTGTGTTTCCAGAACATAGACAAGCTAGTACCTGTAGCTTCTTTGTCTGTAGCTATAGCAACAAGAGGTTCTACGTTGCCAGGCAAAGTATACTCTTCTTTTTGACGAGGATTTTGATTTTTTACGTAAGGTCCAAAGTATTCTTTTACTTTAGCTTCCATAGCGTTCACGTCGATGTCACCAACGATGATAACAGCTTGTAAGTCGGTACGATACCAATCAGTGTAGAAACGTTTGATAGTTTCGTGTTTGAAAGTACTAATAACTTCTTCAGTTCCGATAGGAAGACGAGTAGCATAGCGAGAATCTTTAAGCATAATAGGCCAAGTAGCTTTACGCAAACGTTCGCTAGCACCAAGGCCACCACGCCATTCTTCAAGGATAACACCACGTTCTTTTTCAATTTCTTCACCTTCGAAAAGAAGACCGCTAGCCCAACCGTCAAGGATTTTGAAACCCATTTCAATCATTTCAGGGCTGTCTGTTGGAAGGTCTACATAATAAACAGTTTCGTCAAACGAAGTATAAGCATTAATACCACGACCGAACTCGATACCTTTCTTTTGTAACTCGCTAATCATTTCATTACCTTTGTAATGCTTAGTACCGTTGAAAGCCATGTGTTCAACGAAGTGAGCCAAACCAAGTTGGTCTTCATCTTCTGAGGTTGAACCCACGTTTGTTACCAAACGGAATTGTACACGGTTTTCAGGTTTCTTGTTAGCACGGATGTAGTAAGTCATACCGTTTTCTAATTTTCCAATGCGAACTTTCTTATCCACTGGAACTTTTTCTGTCAAATCGGTGGTTTTAGCTTCAGCTTTTCCAGCACCACCTCCAACCTGTGCAAAGGTTGTTCCTACTGCCATAAGCAGCATTACAAGCATCCAAAATCTTGCTTTCATCTCTAAAATTATTTAGTTATTATTAATTGGTTTTTACTTATTTATCTCTTTTTAGTCGTTTTCTTTTCAAATGCATCGGCATTTTCTTCGTGCACATATTCCAACAAATCGCCCGGCTGACACTTCAGCGTTTTGCACAATGCCTCCAATGTAGAGAATCGTACTGCTCGTGCCTTTCCAGTTTTTAGCACCGAAAGATTTGCAGGCGTTATCTCTATTCGCTCGGCCAACTCAGAAAGTGATATTTTCCTTTTGGCCATCATCACATCTACATTTACTACTATTTTTCCCAACTCAGTCTCCTTCCTTTTAAATGGTCAAATCTTGTTCTTCCTGAATATCCAAACCGATTTTAAATATCTCGGCTACGAACAATATACACAAGCCGAATAATATACGGGTGAAATGTATGTTCATATTAGACTCCAACACTACATCTGTTCCTTCTAAGAACTGCAAAACGAATTGATATTCTAAGTATCTGGCCACGTCCATTGACAATGTCATAACTATAAGTAGAATACCTATGTATCGCATCCAACGTATATTTTTCTTTTGGAACACCTTGCCACGCTTTATAGATTTGTACAACGAGTACAATATTATAAATATGAAGACAATCATTACGGCAAAGCATAAAACAGAGAAATACTGCAACACTAGCACCACCAACGACGATGGATTCTTAATCATTTCTTCATCTTTAGACATCACCAGAATGTCGTATTCATTAATGCGTGCCGAAACAATTACAGAACTATCTTCTGAAGTACTTATCGGAATATTAAAATCATAATTGTTTGCTGCGTTTTCCAAATTAGAAGTAAGAGCAGTTTTCAAATTCAGATTTTCATTTTTCGTCATAAAGTTAGACAAGTCTTCATAATCGCTTGTCGAAAGCACTTCCGATACAAATAGTGCTAATCCCAAAGTGAGTATGGAAAAAAATGCTCCATACAGCACCCACATTCGTCTTAGAGTTTTATTCTTCATATATCCCATTTAGCATAGTTTTTTTATCGTTTAACGATATGCAAAAGTAGTATTTTTTTTTCAGTTTCAGAGCATAAAGTTACTTTTTTTTTGCGTATTTACCAAATTTTTCTAGCAAACATTTATTTTTCAACTACTTGAAAACTGATTTTTTTTTGGTTACATTGTGTTTTTTTCCTCAAAAACTATACTTTTTTCACCCTTTTTCTGCTCAAAAATGCAAAAAACAAAACGAAAAAAATGTATTATTTTAGTCATTTTTTCCTATCATCAGTCACTACTACTCTCTTCCTAAAAAACAGAGACACAATATTACACTTTGTTATTCAAACCATTACATCACCTAACACTCATCCGCCGACTATAGACATTCCGTTGGCTTTCTAGTCCAAAACATCCGCCTACATTAGGAAGTTTTTCCCAACAAATGCCGCATTTTTCATCGGCTATAATGCTACACAACATGACACACTACAAAGCCTCGACCTATAGGCACTCCTAGCTTTGAAAAACCTCTACAGCCTCATCTTGTCGACAAAAAAAAGAGCCGTCCCTCTTCTCTAAAAAGGAAACGGCTCCAAAAATACATCTTTGAAATAGTAAGCACACGCCAAAATAACAGCTCTACTAATAGTTTGTTCAAAACCATCGGTAAAAAAACACTTCTATCCACATTTTCAGGTCTTAACTATTGGCATTACTCATTAGTCATGAGGGAAAGAAAATTCCATCCCGAGAGAAAATAATCTACATCCCGAGGCTGAAAAATTTTCCTCCTATGGGAAAAGTATTTTCCAAGCTTTGGAATCTATTTTCCAAAGCTTGGAAAATAAATTCCATGCTTTGGAAAATGAATTCCAAACTTTGGAAAATAGAATTACAGTAGGAGAGAGTTTTTTTCCATCGGGAGAGAGAGTTTTTTTGTGTGGAGACAGAAAATTTTATTCGGCAGGTAGTCGCTATTGCTATTCTAGTAGCAGTATCGAATTTAGAAGCAAACGAATGTGAAACACAGTGCATTGATACAGAAAATAAAAGAAATCGGTCGCTGGGTTGCAGAGGCTTACAATGAAGCCATCGCAACTCAACGACCGATTTCAACAATCAATATCAGAAAGCGACTTCTAAATATTGCATTGCAAATGTCCCCAAGCAGAAATGGATTTTTTCAGAATATGGATTTTTTAGAAGTTGCCTGAATATAAACTACTGCACCTAGTGTTTTCTAGTACAGCACAAAAATACTTTTAGCTTATGCCAACAGAGGTACTAAATACTTGGCTAGCAAATATCCGCCAACCATAAGCCACACATATATGATGGCGGCCAAATAGAAAGGTTTGGCACCGGCTTTTTTGAATTTGTCGAAACTAGTGTCGGCACCCAATGCCGTCATAGCCATAGTGAGCAAAAAGGTGTCAAACGAGTTTATGGCACCAGCTGCAGCAGTCATAACATCAGCGGGAACGCATTCTCTTAGAAGCGAATTTACCCCAATAGCCACTAGGAAAAGCAAGGCGAACCACGGAATCGTTATCTTGGTTTTAGCAGAATTTTGAGCCGAAGCCTTTCCACGACTTAGGCACACACTCATTATGAGCAGCACCGGAGCAAGCAGTATAACCCTTATCATTTTGGTGATGGTAGCAGTGTCGGCAATGCCCACATCCCCCATTGGGTCCATAGCATTTCCGGCCCCTATCACATGAGCCACCTCGTGCAGAGTGCTACCGGTGTATATTGCCATCTCATTCACACCCAAGTCGAAGAGTCCTATACGATAAAGTATAGGATACAAAAACATGGAAAGAGTGCCAAAGATGACCACCGTAGTTACAGCCACTGTAGTTTTATGAGGTTCGGCTTTCACCACAGGCTCAGCCCCAAGCACAGCAGCAGCACCGCATATAGCACTGCCTGTGGAGGTAAGAAGCACTGTTTCCTTATCCATCTTTAGCAGTTTGCCCACAATGATACCCAACAGCAAAGTGCCACCTACCACTATGCAATCCACCACAATGGCAGACAAGCCCACCTCCAACACTTGCTGAAAAGTGAGGCGAAAACCATAAAGAATGATACCCAATCGGAGTATTTGCTTGGAACAAAACTTCAAGCCCGGGAACCACGACTGCGGCAAGCGACTACGAAAAGTGTTGGCATAGACCATGCCTATAAGCAAACCTACAATAAGAGGACTAAACGAAAGCCTCTTAATAAAATCCAATTCCGCTACTAAAAAGGCCAAAAACGAGAAGCACACGATGAGTAGCACACCATAAAAAGCACTAATATTCTTCTTATTACACATAATTACATTAAACTTTAGAAGTTGCAAAAGTACACATTTTTCCTCAACTAGCATAAGCATTGGCAGGCGACAATGCTATGTGGGCAAAAGAGCAACACCAAAAAGTCCCTTAAATCCAAGGTATATAGGGGCAAGAAATAAGAAAGTTGGGCAAATGTTTGACTAATTCGAAAAAACATCGTACCTTTGCACATTGAAAAAATGTATACACAGCCCACGTGACTATATAAGACACACCACTGTTATCAATCTTATATTTTGTTACAAAGGCAATAAAAGTAATGGATTCTCATTATATAACGAGAAAAGAAATAAAAACTAGAAGATGAAAAAGACATTAGTAACGCTATTATTAGGAACATTGTTGGGAACAGCTAACACTGCAAACGCACAAATACAAGACGACCCAGTGGTAATGGAAATAGGAGACGAAAAAATAAAACAATCCGAGCTTATGAAGAACTATCTTCAAGCAATGTCCATAGACCCCAATGCTACTAAAATACAATCGGAATCGGAAAAAAGGAACGCACTTAACGAATACGTACAAATGTATGCCAACTTCCGACTAAAGATAAAAGATGCCTACGCCGAACAATACGACACCGTAGCCACTTTCAAAAGAGAGTATAAGCTATACCGCGACGAAGTGGCAGCACCTTATCTTATAGACTCTGATTTACTAGAAAGCATATTACTAGAAGCCTATAACAGAAACCAATATGCCGTAAGAGCATCGCACATCATGGTGGAGCTGGACCGCAACGCTTCGCCCGAAGACACTCTTAAGGCCTACAAGAAAGCCATGGATATATACACCAAGGCTACAAGAAAGAATGCCAACTTCACCAAGCTAGCAATAACTTATTCTGAAGACCCCTCGGCACGTGACCACCTATCCCAAAGAACCAACACCAATATGAAAGGTAACGGCGGCGACCTTGGCTACTTCACCGTTTTCGATATGGTTTTCCCATTCGAAGATGCTGTATACAAAATGAATATAGGCGAAGTGTGCAAACCTATACGCACCAACTTCGGATACCACATAATAAAACTATACGACAAAGTGCCTATTTACGGCAAAACATCCATACAACATATATGGGTAGGCTCTATATCCGAAACTGATTCTAACCGAATGAAAAGCAAAATAAACGATGCTTACATGAGGCTAAAAGATGGGGAAGACTTCAACAAAGTGGTGAGAGACTGTAGCGAAGACCGTGCCACTATACCTATGAACGGACTTATAGAAAATGTTCCTATCCAAAGAATGGTTCCGGAATACGTGAGCAAAATATCAGCACTCCAAGTAGGTGAGTTCAGCGAACCATTTAAAACTCATTACGGATGGCACATAATAAAAGTGGTAAGAAAAGACTCTATACCATCCTTTGAAGACATGCGTGCATTCTACAAACAACGCATATCTCGCGACCAACGCAGCAAACAACCTCAAAATGTGTATGTAGAAAAAATGAAGAAAAAACACTACTTTGTGGATCACCTAACAACCAACAAAGAAGCATACAACGAGCTTAAGAGCTCTGTAACCAACGATGTATTCAAAGAAACATGGGCAATGCCAAACCTTGAAAGAGGAACAGAAGTGGCATTCTCCATAAATGGAAAGAACTACACCGTAAACGAAGTGGCTGCCTACATACATAACAATCAGAAAAAAGCCGTTCCAATACCACTAGATGTTTATTTCCAAAACGCCTACGATGCTTTTGTGGCTAAAGAAATTATAGACTACTGCAACAGCCGCTTGGAAGAAGACTATCCTGAATTCTACGACCTTGTAAACGAATACAAGAACGGACTACTAATCTTTGCCTACAACGATTCCAAAGTGTGGTCCAGAGCCATTATAGACACAGCAGGATTAAAAGAATTCTACACAGCCGAAAGTGTAAAAAAAGACCTCAACAACCCCGACCACGCTATGTATTTTTGGAAACAACGTGCCGACATGATGACCATTGCCATCACTGACTCTAGCTGTGCAGACGCTGCCAAGGTTCTAAAAGTGGTAGAAAAGAACGCTTTCAAAGAAGGCATGAACAAGCAAAAAATGACCGACTTGGTGATGAAGAAAGTACGCAAAAAGAAATGCCAACAACCCACTCCGGTCTACGTTCGCAACGTGATGACCGAGATAGGCGACACTTCCATAATAAATGCCGACGAGTTCCAAAAAGGAATATACACCAAGAAGACCAAGAACGGCAAAGGCTATATAGTGATAGTAGTGAGAGGTATAAAAGATCCTATGCACAAGGAATTACGCGAAGCTAGAGGCTATTACATAAACGACTATCAAACCTACTTAGAAGCCCAACTAATAGAAGAGCTTAGAAGCAAATACGAAGTAACAGTTCACCAAGACAAAATAGACGCTATTAAATACTAACAATGAGAAGAATGAAAAAACAGCAAGCACTGTGCGTGGTCATACTATTTTGCTTGGTAGGCATGCTTACATCTTGCGGAGGCAACGGCAAAGAAAAGCCTTTGGTAAGAGTGTTTAACTACTACCTATACCCATCGGATATAGAAGGAGCATTAGGCAACAACATATCCAAAGAAGATAGCATAGCTTTTATAAACAACTATATAGAGCAATGGATACAGCAGATGGTGGTATTAGAAAAAGCACAAAATAATATTACCAAGAACTTCGACAAAGAGCTGAAGAACTACAAAAATTCGTTGCTCACCTACGAGTATGAACAAAAGATAGTGGAACAACTGTTGGACACCAACGTATCCGAAGACGAGATTGTAAAGTACTACGAGGCCAACAAAGCCAACTTTCTACTAAAGAACAACATCGTCAGAATGCTGTATATTAAAGTGCCAAAAACATCTCTAGCCCTAGGCAAGATAAAGAATTTAATGTTCACCGGCGGACGCGAAGTGTCGGACAAGCAAATTGTAGAACTACAAAAGCTAGCGTCCATGCATGCACAAGAATACTTCTTCGACACACAAGTGTGGATACCATTCAGCGACTTTCAACGAATGATACCCGTAGAAACCTACAACGAAGAAATGTATATGCAGAACAACAAAAACATAACCATAGTGAGCGACACTATGGCCTACATTGCTCGCATATTGGAGTTTAAAGTTATTGACGACGTTTCTCCGCTAAGTTTCGAGTATTCTAATATTAAGAACATACTCCTAACCAAAAGGAAGATAGCCATAATAGAAAAGATGCAGCTAGACCTCCTACGCACTGCGGAGCTAGGCAATAACATAGAATACTTCTACGACAGAAAGAAATAAAAAACACCGCCACCAAAAAAAGACATTACT
>JAFZEK010000134.1 GCA_017560705.1 Bacteroidales bacterium
AGCCGAGTTCGCAACAATTTATCACAACACTCTATGCTCACTAATGTAATATATTTACAATCAGTTATTGTTAGTATTTCCCTTATCACACAAACATATTTATCCTCAACTATCTTATAGTCATCGTATGAAATTTCATTTCCAACAGAATAATAATCAGTCCATTCTTCTGTATCTTGATATACACCTATAGAATTGTATTTAAAGGGTTTATATTTTGCAATTTCATTTCCTTTCTTAGCCCAAGACAAACTTTGTCTTCGAATAAATACTTTATCAATGAGTTTCATAACTTCTTATTTTTCCAAATTATTACATCTTTATAGGCTTTTTTTGTGCTAGTCCAAAAATTTTCATCCAATATATTCCATCCCATTGCCGACATGTATTCTACTATAATTTCAGGATTCATCCTATCTTTCTTTTTCTTTCGTTCATAATATTCTGGTTTTTCAAAAGGTAGCAAATCTCCATCTTGGTAAAAGACTTTTCTAGAACCTTCATCTATATAATGAACTACACGTTTGCTTTCTAAATACGGCGAAAGTCTATGAAAAAAAATACCCGGGCAATGCTTCATTATGTATCTCAAATCTATAGCAATCTAAACCTCCTTTTGCCAACTTCCATGCAAGTGTATACCTACCATCAGAAAGAGATGATCGAAAAACCGTAAAGCCTGGTGCATTAGATGGCTCCCATATAATATTTATTTCGGGATTATCTATACCTTGTGTTTTATATTTAATATCCACAATATCAAGTAACCGAGTATGAGGTACTATCTCTTCTCTCTCAAAATCATAGAATTCATTATCCACATATCCCTTTCTCTTTTTTAGATGACACAGTAGCTCCTCCACCGAAATAGCAAATACGTTCAGATTCATATCCCCTTTCCTTAGAAAATCATAATTCATCATAGTCCTCTCTTTTTTCCCTTTATTATTATAGTTCCACTGATTATTAATACTTCTTACATCAGCTTTATCTTAAGTCAACTTCTAAAAATTGCTTTGCAAGTGATTTGCAAATTTTTACTAGAAAGATTTCTAGTTTCTTTTGATTGAGCATAGCGGGCTATGCGATTGAAAAAGAAATAGAAAGATTTCGGTAAAAAACGCAAAGCACGCAAAAGTTCTTTCTGCAATCAATTCAATTTCCTAGAACGTGGCGTTTTTAGAAGTTGCCTTAAAAATATATTGCAACCATATTGGTATAAATCAATCACTTATCCATTATTCACAAATTCTTCATATTGGCTATATTTTTCCTCGTGATGCAAGCAAAATTACATCCCGAGGAAAATTTATCTACATCGTGATCTAATTTTATCTACATCTCCATTAAATTTTATTCTTATTTCAGGGTTGTTTTCCATAAGATCTAGATGTTAGGTTATCAACAATATAGCAGAATTTAATAAATACCCTAGTGTGATGCTTACTCATTGCAGAATAGTTACTTTTCATATAATTGACTATTCTAAAAATTATATTCCATCCAAAAAAAGAAAGAACCATATTGCCAAATGTCTAGTTAATTCTTTTTCGGAAGAGGTTTCACTTTATAACCTTGCTGAATCAATATATTAGCTATCTTGTCTCTAAAATCTCCTTGTATTATAATTTCATTATCTTTGGCACTACCTCCTACTCCACACTTCGTTTTCAAGATTTTTGCCAACGATTGCAAATCGTCATCCATACCTACAAATCCTGTTATGAGTGTTACTTGCTTACCCCCTCTTTGCTTTTTATCTAATGATATTTTCAAATTTTGCTGTGCAGGAGGCAACGTTTCTATCTCTTCTATTTGATCTTCGTATTCATATTCAAAATCAGGATTGGTGGAATACACCACTCCTATAGCTCTATTTCTTTTTCCCATGTGGACAAATGATATTTAAGTTTTTAGAATTTACAGATATTTTCAAATTGTTTCCCATTTTTACAGCTTCTCCATCTATATTCACCCATCCATAGTCATTATTATGAACTTCAACATTTTTTGCTTTTATTATTTCTACATGCTGAGAAAGGTCAAAATGTCTAGTATACACTAATTGTGCTATTATGGGTAAATGTACCAATGGTATAGGATCTACGATGCATACATCTATCAATCCATCGCTAAGACTTGCCGTTGGAGCCACTACTGCATTGAAACCAAATTGGTTGGAGTTGGCAAAACTAATAAACAAAGCTTTACATTCTATTTCCTTACCATCCACTGTAATGCGATACGTTTGAGGGGCATAAAATGGATATTCTTTCACAATAACTTCAGTATAACCTTGAAGTCCACGAGTTTTTACCAAATTAAATTCATTAGCAACCAACGCATCAAATCCTATTCCAGCAATGGATACATATACCCTATCATTTATAGAAATTGTATCAATCTTTTCTACATTGAACGTATTAATCAGCTCAACAGCTTTTTTCGGGGCCAAAGGTATTTGAAGATGCCTTGCTAATCCATTGCCACTGCCACAAGGTATTACGCCCAACGCAACATCGGACTTTGCCTCTACTATACCACTAACCACGTCATTTATAGAACCATCGCCACCTACGGCTATGATTGCATCATAACCTTTGAAACACGCTTCTTGGGCTATTTCTTTGGAATGATGAGCATACTCAGTGTAGCTTATATCATAATCATAAGCAGAATGGTCTAAATGAGATTCTAGCACTTTCTCTATAGTTCTCTGCTTCCCTACTCCTGATATTGGATTTATAATAACCAACAATTTCTTTTTAAAACTCATAAGTACTATGTCCTAAATGATTTTCTATAGCGTCTTCTTCTAGTACAAACTTATTATCTATCAACCTATTATTATATTGTTGTATTATTGCTTTCAAGAATTTTTTATTTTTTCCTATACT
>JAFZEK010000135.1 GCA_017560705.1 Bacteroidales bacterium
AAAAAGAGAAAAAAAATACTCTATTTTCCATTTTTCGGTCGGAAAATCAACAAAAAAAGAGTAACTTTGCAAAAGAATAAGAAACAGAAATAATGACAAAAAAGATGATAAAGAGACTAATATTTTGCCTATTTTCATTGGCCACAATAGGCTGTTTTGCTCAATGCTATTCACCCGAAGACGAAGAACTTCGAAAAAAAATAGGACAAATGATTTTAGTGGGTTTTAGAGGCACAGAACTCACCACTGGCAACACAATATACAGAGATATTGTGGATTACAACGTAGGAGGTGTTATCCTATTTGAATATGATGCACCTTCAGGAAAACGCCCCCGCAACATAACATCTCGCCTACAGCTTCAAAAGATGTGCAAAGACATGCAAAAGCTACGCAAAGAGAAATTACTCATTTCCATTGACCAAGAAGGCGGTAGTGTGAACAGACTAAAAGAAAAATACGGTTTTCCGTCGTTTATATCCGCTCAAGCAATGGGTGTTGAAAACGACCCCGACACTACTATGTTCTATGCTGCACTAACTGGTAAAGTATTGAACTCTACAGGTATAAATTTAAACTTTGCTCCATGTGTGGACCTAAATGTAAACCCTAAATGTCCCGTTATAGGCAAAATTGGTCGCAGCTTTTCTTCGGACCCCATGCAAGTGATAAAACATGCTGAAATATGGATTAACGAACAACGAAAACATGGTGTTATATCTGCCATAAAACATTTTCCTGGTCATGGAAGCTCTAACACCGACACCCACCTTGGCATAGCCAATGTGTCAAAAACTTGGACCAAAGACGAGCTTATCCCCTATGCTAAACTTATCGAAAAAAACAACGTGGATATGATAATGACTTCACACGTATTTAATGCTACAATAGATTCCTTATATCCAGCCACTTTGTCCTACAAAACACTCACTCTGCTTCTTCGAAAACAAATGAACTTCAATGGCGTTATAATAACCGACGACCTTGCAATGGGTGCTATGACCAAACACTACTCATTAGACGAAATAGTGGAACTTTCAATACTGGCTGGTGCCGATATGCTTTGTCTTTCAAACAACGGAACTGTTTACGACCAAGACATTGTACCTAAAGTCATTAATATAATATACACAAAGGTAAAAAACGGAATTATTCCTGAAGAAAGAATCAACGAATCATACCTTCGAATAACCAATCTTAAGAAGAAAATAAAATAAATAAAACACTATGCTCAAACCGAAACTAAAACTACTAATTACATTGGTTATACTCATTTCATCGGGGTCTACGATGGCACAGTATTCCAAAAAAAACTTCAACCTCAAATCCAATGTAAAAGAGGTTAATACAAGGGTTGACATCAAAAAAAATACGTCAATGCCTATCCAACAAACATCCACTACAAAATTCGACAGAAAAGGACGAATAACTGAAAAAACAGTTGGTAGTGAGTATCACACATACCACTACACCAACAACTTAGACACACCTGATAGCATTACCATCTCTCGAAATAACGATGAAATAACAATTGTGGCAGAGTTCAACAAAAAAGGTAATAAGGTAAGAGAAATGAAATATATAAACGGTGAACCAAAATCGCTAGTAGAAATAAGTTTTGACAGCAC
>JAFZEK010000136.1 GCA_017560705.1 Bacteroidales bacterium
AGAACGTGGAATTTTTAGAAGTTGCCTTATAGCAAATGCTAAATAACGCAAACGCCCAAAGTCTCGATAAGAAACTTTGGGCGTTTAGCTAGAGCAGTAAAGCAACGTACAGTGCCGTTGCTTAATACTTTAATCTATTATTCAATAATAGTCATTTCGTTGATAAGGTTTTTAGCACCGGCAAATTTGTCGATTATGAAAAGCATATAACGAACGTCAAGGTTGATACAACGTTGCATATTTTCTTCAAAATCGATGTCGCCACTCATGGCTTCGCTGTTTCCGTCGAAAGCAAGACCAATAAGATGACCTTCGGCATTCATAACAGGGCTACCAGAGTTACCACCGGTGATGTCGTTGTTGGTGATGAAACAAGTAGGCAATTCACCTTTAGCGTTAGCGTAGCGGCCGTAGTCTTTAGCTTTCCATAGTTCTTTCAATTTAGCAGGAACTATAAATTCGGTGTTAGTTGGGTCTTCTTTTTCCATTACACCGTCCAAAGTAGTGTAGTAGCTATAGTATACACCATCTCTAGGTTCGTATGCCAAGCAGTTTCCGTAGGTGCAACGGATAGTAGAGTTAGCATCAGGAGCAATAGGTTTGTCGCCGTTCATGTCTAACAATCCGTAAACGAATAAGCGTTGCATTCTGTCTATATCAGGTGCTGCAGTTCTTATTTTCTTAGCTACAGCAATATAATCTTGATAAGATTCAGAACCAGCTATTACCATTGGGTCTTTTTGCAACTTCTTAACGTTAGGTTTTTCTAAGAACTTCATAAGAGTAGCTTCGTTAGCGAATACTGATTTTTTGAAAGCTTCTTGAGCATATTTAGTGAAGTCGCCTTTATATTTTTTATTAGCTTCGGCAAGGAACGCTGGGCAGTATTCAGCTTCTATGTTTTTGTAAACGTATTCAAACATAGCTGCAATAGTTTTTTCTTCAGTAGCTTGGTCGGAGTCTTTGTAGAAAGTTTTGATTTCTTTCATCAATTCGTCCATAGCTTCTTTAGCTTTGTCTGAACCTTCAGGTTGTTTTGTCAAGCTTTCGATACGTAAAGCCATATTCAAAGCAAACATAGGTAATTCCGGTCCGCTAAGTAAACCTTCGGCCAAATAAGTACGAGCAGCCATATAAGGTTTGCGAGCGTTCATCATCTTTTCTATTTCGGATAGAACGTTTTGATATTTAGCATCTTTACCTTTAGCCCATTCGTTGTATCTCTTTTCGATGTCGCGTTTTACACCTATAGTGTTCAATGCTTTAAGAGCTTTATTTTGTTCGTTGGAGTATTTCCAGTAGTTGGAGCAGCTAGCATATTTGCTGGCGTATTTAATTTTTACAGCTTGGTCTGCAGCCATAGCAGCACGCCATACGTTGATTTTTTGAGTGCGTATTTCGTAGCGTAGCTTGTTGGTAATGTCCATCACTTCTTCAAGACCGTAAGAAGTAACGAAACGGTTGGTAGTGCCGGGGAAGCCCATAATCATAGCAAAGTCGTTTTGTTCAACACCTTTGATGTTTACAGGAAGGTGATGTTTTGGTTTCAAAGGCACGTTGTCTTTAGAATATTCAGCAGGGCTACCATCTGGAGCGGTGTATATACGGAACATGGAGAAGTCCGCAGTGTGGCGAGGCCACATCCAGTTGTCGGTGTCGCCACCAAATTTACCCATAGATGAAGGAGGAGCACCAACCAAACGTACGTCTTTATATATATTGTGTACGAATAAGAAGAATTGGTTGTTGTTGAACATGCTCTTTACAGTTGCTTCGTAGTTAGTACCTTCTTTAGCTTTTTCCGAAATTTGTTTTGATACTTCTGCGATAGCTTTGTTGCGTTCAGCTTCGCTCATGTCGTCGTTAAGAACAGCAAGAACTTGGCTAGTAACGTCTTCCACACGTACAAGGATGGAAGCAGTAAGACCGGGATTAGGAAGTTCTTCTTCCATGCTGTAGGCCCAGAAACCATCGCGAAGATAGTCGTGTTCTACAGTTGAGTGTTCTTGGATTTGACCATAACCGCAGTGGTGGTTGGTAGTAAGAAGACCTTTGTCCGATACTATTTCGGCAGTACAGAAATGCCAAAAAGGACTACCGGCATTACCCAAACCTACTATAGCGTCTTTTATACAGCTTTGGTTGATATTGTAAATATCGTCGGCTGTAAGTTTAAAGCCTTTTTGTTGCATATCGCTGTAGTTTTTACCTATTAGCGATAGAAGCCACATGCCTTCGTCGGCCTTTGCAAAACGTGGTGTAAGCATAAGCACACTTAGTGCCAATGCCATAAACTTAAATCTCATATTCATGTATTTTCCTATTTGTTATTTGTTTTTATTCTTATTATATATAATAGTATATCTTTATAGCATTTTTAGGAACGACACTTCTTTGTCGCTAAGCAATCTCCATCTTCCACGAGGAAGGTCTTTCTTGGTTAGCTCGGCAAAAAGTACTCTATCCAACTTGCACACTTCGTAGCCCATAGCTTCGAATATACGACGCACAATGCGGTTGCGTCCGGAGTGAAGCACTACGCCCACAACATTACGTTTTTCGCCATTGCCTACATATTGTACATCGTCCACCATTATTTCGCCGTCTTCAAGCATCAAGCCTTCTCTCATGCGTTGCATGTCGGCGTGAGTCAAGTTCTTATCTAGCTCTACATGATAAATCTTTCTAGCACCTGTAGATGGGTGAGTAAGCTTTTTAGCCATGTCGCCGTCGTTGGTAAATAGCAGCACGCCAGTGGTGTTTCTATCCAAGCGGCCTACAGGATAAACGCGTTCTTTACAAGCGTTTTCTATAAGCATCATCACTGTTTTACGTTCTTGTGGGTCGTCGCTAGTGGTTATGTATCCTTTTGGTTTGTTGAGCAATACGTAACGTTTCTTTTCCGATACAAGACGTTCGCCACCATAGTTCACCACGTCTTCGGGTTTCACCTTGAAGCCCATTTGTGTAACTATTTCGCCGTTCACACTCACTGCACCGCTAGCAATAAGCACATCGGCTTCTCTACGCGAGCATATACCTGCGTTGGCAATGTATTTGTTAAGGCGTACACCTTCTTCTTTATTCTTTTG
>JAFZEK010000137.1 GCA_017560705.1 Bacteroidales bacterium
GGCTGTGTATCACCGAGCCTATTTCGCTTTTATCTATATTGTCGTCTATCTCTTTGGCTTCCTTTATGTGTAGTATATTTTCGTAGTAGTAGCGTAGAGGGCAGTTGTTGTATTTGTTTAGTGCTGATGGTGAAAATCCGTTTTGTGCAGTTTGTAGGATTTGTGCCATTATTTCATTGGTTTTTACAACTTCTTTAGCCTCAGATATTGTGATGGTTTTGTTGGCTGCCGAAACCGAAAGAGTGTGTTCCTTTATGCTAATGTTGTCGTATTTAGGCACTAGCTCTTCTTTTATTTGCTGAATGAATCTACTCGGTTCGCCTTTTCCGTCACCGTTGGTGTCGGAGTTGTATATCAGCCACACATCGTTGCATCGTTGTAATAGCCTATAGAAATGGTAGGCGTATATGGAATCGTTTTCTTGGTATGTGGGCATTCCGAAAGCTCTTTTTAGACTTAGGGGTATCAGGCTTTTGCTGCTTTTGCCTTGTGGCAAGCGGCTTTCGTTGGTGGATAGTAGGAATATGTGTGCAAAATCCAAGCTGCGAGTTTCGAGCATTCCTAGTATCTGAAGGTTTACGAGTGGTTCTCCTTTGAACGACAAGCGTTGATACACTGCCATCTTGGAATAAATCTTTTGTAGTGTGGTTATGTTCTGAACAAAATGAAAACCGGCGGATAGCTCGGCAAAGTGTTCGATGATTTTAGAAAAATAATCTAATGCTACTTGCTCTTTCACATACTTTAGGTCGTTGAATGTAGGTGAAAGCATAAGTGAGCTTATCAATGTTCGGCACATTTGGTAGAAGCCTTCGGGCGTAGAAGCCTCTTCGGAAAAAAGAAAACCTATGCCGGGTTCAAGGACTTTTAGGCTGGGTTCGGCAAATATTTTTTCGGCTGTGGAATATAGTAGGCGTTCGTTATATACGTAGTTGCGGATGTTGCTGTTTATGTTCTTGTTGTTTGCCAAGGTCTGAACAAAGGAGCTTGATAGTATCTTTATCACATCTTTGTGGTGAAAACTATTTCCTTTGGCGTTGATGTGTAGATTAAAGAGGTCTGACACAAAGTTGTGTAACGATGTGTAGGTGTAGGGGAATCCCATGGTGATATTGGCTGCTGTAACTTTTTGAGGAAGTGAGTTCAGCATTGGCACAAGTAGCGATTCATCGGCAAGCACTACGGCGGTGTCGTTGTAGGAGTCTAGATTGTTTAGCAACGACCCTGTTATTTTGGCTTGAAGAATATTTTCCGGACAGCTTACCACGTTTATCGTTTTCTCTCCTTGTCCAAAAGAGTCGCCATATTCAGTAGGTAGGTTGGCAATGCCTTTTTCGTGTAGTCGGTTTAGGAATTTTCCTGCTTCTTGTTCTTCGTTTTTATAATAATAGTCGTCGCCGTCGGTTATTAGAGTGCCTATTCCGTTGTTGGTGAGTAGTTTTATTATTCTTTCTTCGCAAAAGTTCAGTGCGTTGAACCCTACGAAGTATACTTTCTTTCCAGCAAAATATGGTGCTAGCATATCGGTGTTTTCTGCCACTTTGCGGTAGGCCATGCCTGAGTAGGCTTTGCCTTTTTCTAGTAGGCTTGTGCGTAGCTTGCTGTAGTAGGAGAATAAAGATTTGTAGAACTCTAAATAGTTCTTTTGGAATGTGGTGAGTTCTTCGCCCGATACATCCCATTCTCCTATAGCCTTTATATCGTGGAGGTTTGAGAATAGCATTTCTGCATCAGCACAGTATGCGTCTATTTCAGAAAAGTCGTGGAGCAACATATCGGCAAAGGGTATAAATTCTTCAAAGTTGCGGTATTTGGTGTTGCTTGTTTGTGTGTGTATCTGAAATAGTTCGAAAAGCAAAAACACATTGTCAGTTATTTCCAGTTGGCTCAGCTCTGCCACAAGGTCGTCGATACACATTGTTTTGGGCATAAAGCTAGTAGCTTTTAGAGTGTTGGCAATGTGTTGTTTTAGGAATATTATGGGCCTGCGATTGGGAAAAACGATAACGGTATTTTCCAAGTCGGCTTTTCTTTCTTCTATAATTCGTTCGGCTACTGTTTGCAAAAAAGGCTTCATGGTAGATTTGTAGTTTTCTAGGTTATTGATGATGTTCTATAACAAAGGTTTCTGCTTTTGCCAATGCTTCTGGTTTGCCCACGTCGAGCCATTGGTCGGCTACATGTAGGTAGGCTTTTATAGAGTTGTGGTGTGCAATCTTTAAGTATTGTGGTATTATGGGGTAGCTAGACTCGGGGGGTAACAAGGTGGCAAGATGCGGATTTACAACATGTATGCCGCTAAAAGCCAAGGGTGTGGCATTGTCGTTGCAATCCTTTGCCCATATTGTTTCACCTGTTTTGCGGTTTGTCCACCCACAAAGGTTCTTCTCTTTGTCAAACAAAAGATAACGGCTTGTATCTCTTTCGGCCACTGCAAGTGTGGCTAAGGCATTGCTTTGGCAATGATAGTTGTAGAGGTCGGCAAGGTTTATATCCGAAAGCACATCGACATTATGTATAAGTACTGGCGTGTTTTCGGTAAACAGTTTTGATGCTTTTTTCAGTCCTCCGCCTGTGTCGAGTAGTAGGTTTCGTTCGTCGGAGAATACTATTTCGGCATTAAAGTTGTGGCAACGAACAAAATCAATTACTTTATCCGCATGATGGTGTATGTTTATCACAATACGATTGAAACCGTATTGTGTAAGCCTGAATATGCAGCGTTGTAGTAGTGTAATGCCATTAACTTCTACAAGGGCTTTGGGCCTATCGGCTGTAAGGGGGTAAAGTCTTGTGCCTAATCCTGCGGCAAATATCATTGCTTCCATTATGTTATTATAGTATTGATTAAGTTTGCAAAGGTACGATAAAATATCGAGATGACGAAGTATAATCGTATATTTTTTTGATAGTAGAGATGTGTGTTGGGGGCAGTAAAAAAACACAAAGCCCAATACCGTTCTATATTGGGCTTTGGTGAGGAAGTAATTATTTCTTTAGAAATTTGTGAGTGAAATAAAAGTC
Source organism: Bacteroidales bacterium (assembly GCA_017560705.1). Taxonomy (GTDB): domain Bacteria; phylum Bacteroidota; class Bacteroidia; order Bacteroidales; family P3; genus HGM05376. The sequence goes on from JAFZEK010000137.1 coordinate 3,025, forward strand.
TTTGTTGCGGAAGGTGATCAAGTATACTCCCGGAGGCAGAGCCTCGATGTTCCATTGAGTGTTGCCTTGTAGCTGCTTGGCATCTATAAGCACTCCTTTTGTGTTGCATATCTCGGCAGTGCAGTTTAGGTTTTGGGGCAACTCTATGTTTAGGGTAGTAGTTGCAGGGTTGGGATGTATGTTTATGGCTTTGCCAATTTCTGTCATGTCTATGCCCGATGGAGGTACGGTGTCTAGTATTGCCACCAATGTGGTGTCGCTCGTAACTATAATGGTGCGAGGATTGTCGCGGTTTCCATCGTTCCACCTGTTAAAATAGTAGTTATCCCTAGTGCCAACACGCAGAGTTACTTCGCTACCCATAGCATAGCTGCCACCACCCAACACATTGCCATAGTATACTGGCTCTGTAGATACATTTACGTTAAATACTATTGAGGTGTCGAATATAGCAGTAAAAGAGCTGTCGCTCATAACTCTAATGGTGCGAGGATTATCAGTATTTCCATCATGCCATTGCACAAAATGATAGTTTTCGTTGGCAGTTGCATGTAGAGTTACATAAGTAAGTTTATCATATATTCCACCACCTTCTACAATGCCACAATGTTTTTCCGGTCTAACTGCTACTTGTATATTATGCTTAGGCTCTGGTACTTTTTTGTAGATAGGTAACATGTATAGATCGGTATATAGCGAGTCGGTGAAAAAATAATAGAAATTATCCAATAATGCAGAATCTGAAATATTTTGAGATCCTTTATATGGATCATCTTTCATATCGTACCATAAAGAATCGCCATAATATTTGAAATTTGGGCGTTGGTAGGAATGACATTCGTCGTTGGTTTCACGATTTTTTCCTGTACAATACATATCAGTGTTACGACAAGCATTTTCTGTTCTATAATTCTCTCTCGAATAAGTTCTTACCACAGTAAATGGAGTAGTTAGGGTAAGACTGTCGAAATAATATTCATAAACTCCGTGTAAAAAGTCTGGTTTTTTAGAAAGAGCAATACTTACCGAGCGATAGATTGTGTCGTGGTTTAGACTTCGAATTTGAACGGAATCTTCAAATGCCCACGAATCTACTTCTTCAAATCTGACTTCTCTGAATAATGCAATTCCGTATATTGTGATAGCAGAATCTATCATAAAGTTCTGCGATATACCTTCCAGAGGAAGATTATACGTAGAATCGAAATTGCCATAAATACAGTCATTTAGATAATTTATATAATAACGATAACCATTTCTTATATTTTCCCAAGGATCTATTCCCATCCCGTGTTCTATAAAGGATGGAAGATATAGGTAATTTTCCGGTTGTATAGGCTCTTGGTAATAAGGGTTTTGAGCAATAGTATTATATGGTAATAATATCGTGAAAACTATTGCCAAAGCAAATACTCTTATTATTGAAACTGATTTGTTTATTATTCTTTTCATGATCGTTCGGTATTAAATTATTATGTTTATCGAATATTTCTATTCTTTAGGATACAAGAATAAAACAAAAAAAAACGGTGGATTTGGCTGCATTTTTGATAGGAAAATACGTATTCTGCACGTCCTATTGCAGCCCTTGCTTAGGATGTTTGCGTGAGTATAGTGTTCTGTTTATTAGAACGATACTCGTGGGATAATATGTCACGACATCGTATGTCATACTATTTTTATATGAGATTTTATTTTGCAAATATACAACTTATTTTTCAAATATGCAAAAGAATTGAGAAAAAAGTTTCAAATTGTTTATTGTTTACTCTAAGTACTTGTTTTTCATTCTATACTTTTTTTAGAAAACAATGTAGTTGTTTTTTTGTTTATACGAGGGAGGAATATTAAAATCACGTCATGATTTTATAAAATCACATCATGCTTTTATTAAATCACAACGTGATTTAAATAAATATAGATGGGTAAATAATTTTTTAGAGAGGTGTGCGTTATAAGAGATACCTGCTTATTTTTAGGGCAGAGGTAATTGATTGTTTAATAAGAAATAATAGATATTATGGCGAACTATGTAAGAGTGGAACTTCCAGACTTGCGAGGCAACGGCAAAAAGAAGGGTTGTTATAAGATAGAAACAAATAGGAATTTTAACAGTGATGAGCTGGCAGATTATATGAGTAGCTTAGGAATGGGGATGCCCAAAGCTGCAATAAAAGCGGTATTGGTTCATCTATCATCGACTATGGCAAGTCTTTTGGCTCAAGGATATACTGTTTCTATTGATGGATTGGGCATAGTGAGCTTAAAGATAGGGCCTAAAAAGAACAAGCGAACTGCTAATGCATACGATTACGACAATAAGCTAAAGCCGTCTAACCTAGAGGTTACAGGGGTAAACCTTAGGGTTGATAAGAATTTCTTGAAAAATATAAACAAGCATTGTACGTTGGAAAACAGAGGGGAAAGGACCATCAAACGCTCGAAATATTCGGCCGAAGAGAGGCTAAAGAGAGCTAAGGATTATTTGTCTGAAAATATGTTTTTGAACATAAATGAGTATGCTTATATGAA
>JAFZEK010000138.1 GCA_017560705.1 Bacteroidales bacterium
AAAAGTAGTATAACAGACATGAAAACGATGAAAAGCAGAGAACTTTCGGCATTGGTGCATAGTGGTAAGAGTGTTAGTGCAAAGAATGTGGAAGCCAGCAAAAAGGGTACTACCATGGCTATAATGGTTGTGGCATTGCCGATGTGTGGCAAACTGAACATCCTTGGCAAAAGTGCTAACATGAAAAACGTTATTACGGAATATATTAATACGAAAGCTATGGTTTTGCCTACTACGAGAATGAGAGGCTTGGCTTTGGTGCTTTTGAGCAAAAAAGGATTGTTGAGTATTTGGCGTTCACGTTCTTCGCCATTTATGTTGCATACGCATATCATAAGCGTTTGGAACACAATAAGCACTAATACAGGAGGTATTAGATAAGTTCCGTAGCCTTCGGTGGTGTTGAACATGGGGGTAGGTATAACATCGATGGGTGCTAGTGCCGATATGGCAAACTTCTCTTCGTTTGGCAGCTGAAGCACATAGAGCGGTCGAAGCATGGCGTTGAAATCAAGAAGTGTGTAGGTTGTAGCTTCTTGTAGCATAAGAAAATCGAGGAACGACAATGTGGAGCCGTAGCTCATAATATTACTTGTATTGTATTCTAAACCAAGCGAGGAAAAGTTTTGTGGCAAGTATAGAAATCCAACAATTTTGCGATCTCGTATTAGTTCTTCAGCTTTGGCATAGTTGGTGAGGGTGTACTGTACATTCACTTGTTCTGTAGCATCGAGGTTTCTGATAAAGAGTCGGCTGTACTTGTCTTGCGACATGTCTACTACCGCTATGGGTGCTTGACGCACTATGTTGGGATTATACATATAATTATATAGGAAACCGTAGCCAATGTTGCCGCCAAGCAAAACAAGCAAAACAGCCATGTTGGAAGATATGGCTTTCCATTCATAAAGAATGGTGGAGAGTATTAATCGTATGGTTTTCATAGGCGATGGTTTTAATTGTTCGTTGTGAGCATTCTAGCAGGGAACAATCTGCAGATAAGTACAAACGGAAGAAATAGAAACAGCGTAAGTGCTAGATACTGTTGCCAAATGTAGGAGAAGTTTAATCCCTCGTAGCATAGGTTTTGTGTTATGATGGTGAAGTGTTTAGCCGGAAATAGCGCCGAAGCCCATTCTACAATAGGAGGCATAGCCGACACGGGAAAGGTGACTCCCACCATAGTAGCCCCCAATGAGCCGAACATGGAAACGAAACCTATTATCGACGAGAGGTGTGGATTTATGCTGAAAATGAACACCGACACCGACAAGGTGGCTGCCACAAACAATACAGAACTGCCGGCCACAGCAAGTATACTACCAACCAATGGGATATGCACCAATTTAAACAAAACCATATTGGCAAAAACGGAAATAGTAGAGAATGCTAAGAAGTAGGGTAATAGTTTGCCGTAAAGAGCTGCCACTCTGCTATGTTGTGCTGTGGATAGCCACTCCACAGCAGTTCCTTCTTTGAATTCTCGCCCAACGCTGTAGCACACTACGAGTAGCATAAGTACTTGGAATATAACGTAGAAATAAGTGAACGATAGATACACAGTGTAGTCTAGCGATGGATTGTTGAGTGGATGGAAATCAGCTGTTACGGGCATGGCTATGACGGATGCTTTGTAGGGGTCTATATCCATGCTGTGAGCCAGATTCATAAGTGGCAATGTTGCTAAGTGGACCAAATAGGAATAAAAACCGCTAAGCACTTCGCCGCCTACGCTAAGCAACGCATAATGAAAGTAAAAAGGAACTTCCACTGCTTTGTTGGCTTTTACGCTTTGCTCGAAATTGTTAGGGATATAGAGGTAGCCGTATATCTTTTTGGCTAGCACATCGTTCTGAGCTTCGGCTGCATTGGAATAGGTGCGTTCCACTTTAAGTTCCGGCACTGCCTCTATGTTCCTGATTACTGAACGAGAAAGCATGCTGCCATCCAAATCCACTATGCCTACAGGTAGCTCTCTTATAAGTCCGGTGGAAAAGATAGTGGACATGACAAAAAGAATGAATAGCGGTAATACAAACACTGATAGCCAATAGGTAGGTGAAGACATCACTTTGATGACTTCTCGTCGAAACACAAGGATGAACGCTCTCATTTTCTTTTTCTTTGATACTCGATGGCACTACTGTTTTTCTAAGTATAGCAGTGCCGACATGCCTGGTCGCAAACCTTCTATAGGCACTACTGGCAACGCCCTAATCTCGAACGTCTTTAAGTCGTAACTGCCTCGTTGCTTGGTAGATTTCCATGTTGCAAAACTTCCTAGTGGACTTATGTAGCTTATGCCAAAGGCGAGCCGTTTGCCTGCTATGGCCGGAATATCCACATATATAATTTTGCCTATGCTGAAATGAGGCATTAAGTCTTCTCTTACGTTGAAAACCAAGTAGGATTTTTCCATCATAAGGATGTTGAGCAACGGAGTGCCTACACCTACTAATTCGCTTTGGTTCAGGTATATCTTTCCCACTTGGCCGTCTACCGGTGAGGTGAGAGCTCCATCTTTCAGCACAGACACTACTTCCTCTACACCGCCTTGGGCTGCCATCACTAGAGCGTAGGCTGTTGCCTTGTCTTCTATTTGAAAGCCGGCCTTTGCCATCTCGTATTGGTTGTAAGCCGCTCTTTCTGCTGCTACTGCCGATTTATATACGGCTTCCATCTCCTCTTTCCGTTGTAGTGTTATTACCCTTTCGGAGTAGAGGTTTTGCATTCGTTTGTAGGTGGCTAGGGCTAGTTCCAAGTCGGCTTTGGATTTTATCCACACCTCTTTGGCCATCTCTATCAGCTGTAGGCGTGTGCCGGCATCTATTTTCTCGTTTTGTGCTAGTGTGGCACGCTCTAAAGCTTTAACTTGGTTGTATTTAGCTTCGGCTTGTGGTGAGTTTATCATCACTAGTGTGTCGCCTTCTTGAACCATGTCGCCTTCGGCTACATAGTATTTTGTTATTCGGCCAGGCAGTGTGCCTGAGATTGTTATTTCCGATGTTTCTACTTGTCCTTGTAGCAATATATCTGTTTCCTCTTCGGCGTAAACGCCAACAACAGTGGCTACCAACAGCAGAAGCAGTATGCCGCCAAATATTATAAGTCCATACTTCTTTATTATCATAGTATTACACGGTTTTGATTATGTAAATATCTTATAGTTCTTTTTTCCTCTCGTTTGTGGGACAAATGGAATGTACACCATTATATATAGTATCGCTACTTGTTCCATTTTTCGAAATAGCCGGTTTCTCCGCATAGCGACAGCAGTGTGGCCAACATCAAATCATATTGATAGTAGGCGGCGAGCTTTAGTAGCGATATTCGGGCATTGGTAGTCTGAGCATCAACTACATCGGCGGCGGTGGCCATGCCTTCTTTATATGCCACTTCGCGTGTTCGCACTAGCTCTTGAGTCATAACTAGTGTGGAATCCAGTGCTTTCACTGTTGTGGCAGCATTTTCTAGCGAGTAATAGGCGTTGCTGATGGCTACTGCCAATTGTCGTTCCGCTTCTTTGTGCTGACTTTCACTCACTTCTATTTCTAGTTTACGTTGTTTTATGCGTCGTTCTCTTGCTAAACCGTCGAAGATGTTCCATGTTGCGGTTACTCCTACAAGAGTGCGGGGCATTAGATTTTCCGATACGTTGTAGGATGCCACTGTCTGCTTGCCAAATACTGCCACGTTGGGGAAGTATTCCGATATGGCTAAGTTCTTGTTTTTCTCGGATATAACGCTTTTTGCTTGCAATGTTGCTAGCATAGGCGACTGGCTGCTAAGATCCAAAAACCACTCTTTGCTAGGTATGTGTTCGCACACAAAAAGTGGCGACAGCGGCACTGCTCCGCATAGGCTGTCGTTGCCTAGCATCCTGCAGAGGGCGTACTGCATAGCTTGGCTTGTATTTTCAGCCTCTTTCCATTCGCGTTCTGCTTCGTCCATAGCCACTTTGGTAAGCAGGCAATCCATGTCGGTGGCAACTCCATTTCGTTGAAACTGCAACACTTGATTATAATGCCCTTTCAGCGATTCATATTTTGCTTTCCTAACTTCCACGCTTTCACGGCTTAGCTGATAGCCGTAGTATACTTCTACCCACGATAAAAATACACTTAGTCGTGCTTGCTCTTCGCCCAAAACGCCTATGGTTTCAATCTCTTTGCCAATAGCTTGGGTATACAGTCTTTTGCCACCCATAAAGATGGGGTAGAGGAGAACCAAGTCGGCGGTGGCCCAGTTTTGGTCCTGAATTTTGACGGTGAAAGTCTTGTCGCCAAGGAAGTTGTATATAATATTGCCCAATTCTTGCGTTATGAAATTCTTGTCGAAAAAGCTGTTGAACGGAGTAAGCAAGCTGCTGTATTCTTGACGTACTTCGATGTCGTTGGACATGTAAGTATAGCTCCCTGTGGCTGTTAGGGTTGGATACCACATTGCACTTATTTCTTTGCGTAGCACACTGGCACGCTCCGACTGTTTTTCGGCAATGAGAACCGACTGACTAGCGTCGTAGACTCGTGCCATGGATTCTGAAAACGTAATACCCTGAGAATGTACACTTCCAAAGAATATTACAAATAGGATAAAAAAACGGAAAGACTTTAGCATATACATATAATTAATGTTGGCGTTCTTTTTTTTTGTTCTCTAAACAACGGTTGTGGCTTTTTGTTGCTAAAGGCTTGTTTTGGGTTGTGGCTTTTTGTGAAGATAGCGATGAAAAGTTGAGGAAAAAAGCCTTTTATAGTCTGTTTTCACCATACCCGGGTCTTTTTTTCACCATACCCGGGTTTCGTTGCTTTTATACCTGGGTTTCATTCTATTCGACACCCGGGTCTTCTAAAAGGGGGGTATTTAGCTGCAGGCGTTGTGTATGTAGATATGTGTTTTTGTGTTGCTAATCAGTGTTTTGCATGAATATGGTGCAGAAGTGCAATGCGTAGCATTGCAAAATGCGAAAAAAAAGAGGAAAAAGAGCGAAAAAAACAGCGAAAAATGGGTGTTGCGGTGAAAAAAATACTATTGATATTCAATGAAGTAAAAGAAAAATGCAAAAAAAGTTTGGTGGGAATGAAAAATAGTTGTATCTTTGCAAACGTAAACAAGAGACCTGCGGATGTGGCGTAATTGGTAGCCGCGCTAGACTTAGGATCTAGTGCCGAGAGGCGTGGGGGTTCGAGTCCCTTCATCCGCACAAAAGCCAATGATTAAAGGGAAAAAGCAATAACTACATGAGAGATAATGGAGTTGTTGCTTTTGCTATATTATATCGTTTGTAGTTTGGAATTCAAGACTAAAATATAAAACATTACACATAATGAAGAAATTAATCGAATGCGTTCCTAACATCAGCGAAGGTCGCGACAGGAACATTATAAACCAAGTAACGGCAGAAATAGAAAAAGTAGAAGGTGTTAAACTATTGGATGTTGACCCGGGTGCTACTACCAACCGCACTGTTATCACTTTCGTAGGTGAGCCGGAGCCAGTGTGTGAAGCTGCTTTTCGTGTTGTAAAGAAAGCCGCTGAACTTATAGATATGCGTAATCACCACGGCGACCACCCTCGTTTTGGTGCCACTGATGTTTGTCCGCTTATCCCTGTTTCAAACATTTCTATGGAAGAAGTGGTGGAATATGCTCATAAGTTGGCCGAACGCATTGGTAATGAATTGGAAATCCCTGTTTATTGCTACGAAGATGCTGCCTACGAACCTAAGCGTCGCAACTTGGCTTCTTGCCGTCAAGGTGAGTATGAAGCTTTGAAAGACAGAATATCTACTCCTGAATGGAAGCCTTGCTTCGGCCCTGATAAATTCAACAGCAGAGTGGCTACTACCGGTGCTACTGCCGTAGGTGCCAGAGATTTCTTGGTGGCTATAAACTACAACTTAAATACTACTTCTACTCGTCGTGCTAATGCTATAGCTTTCGACGTGAGAGAAAAAGGTCGTCCTCAACGTGAAGGTGGTAAAGTGACTGGAAAACCAATGAAGGACGAAAACGGTAACACTATAATGATTCCCGGTACTTTGAAGGGTACTAAAGCCATTGGTTGGTTCATTGAAGAATACGGTGTGGCTCAAGTATCTATGAATATTACCAACATCACTACAACTCCGGTTCACGTGGCTTTCGAAGAAGTGTGCAACAAGGCTGCTGCTCGTGGTGTGCGTGTTACAGGATGTGAAATCGTGGGACTTATACCTAAAAGAGTGCTTATCGAAGCCGGTCAATATTATTTGGCTAAACAACAACGCTCCCTTGGTGTTGCCGAAGATGAAATTATAAAGATAGCTGTAAAATCTATGGGATTGGATGACCTTAAGCCTTTCGACCCACAAGAAAAAGTTATCGAATATGTGTTGGAAGATAAGAGCGTTAAGCGTTTGGTGGATTTGACATGTACAGGTTTTGCTAACGAAACTGCTAGCGAAAGCCCTGCTCCCGGTGGTGGTTCTATATCGGCCTATATGGGTGCTTTGGCAGCTTCTTTGGCTACTATGGTGGCTAACCTTTCTTCGCACAAACCCGGTTGGGACGACCGCTGGGAAGAGTTCTCTAAATGGGCTGTTAAAGGTCAAGCTATTAAAGAAGAACTTTTACACTTGGTGGACGAAGATACCAACGCTTTCAATCTTATAATGAATGCATTTGGATTGCCAAAGAAAACTGAAGAAGAAAAAGCTGCTCGCACTCAAGCTATACAAGACGCTACAAGATATGCTACCGAAGTGCCTTTCAAAACTATGAAGAAAGCTTTCGAAGCCTTCGAAGTGGTACGTGCTATGGTTGAAATTGGAAACCCAAACAGTGTAACTGACGCTGGAGTAGGTGCTTTGTGTGCTCGTTCTGCTGTGATAGGTGCTCATTTGAACGTGAAGATTAACGCTGCTAGCTTGAAAGATAAAGCTGTGGTAGACGCTATTCTTGCCGAAGCTGCTGAAATAGAAAAAGCTGCTATAGCTGAAGAGCAAGCTTTGTTGAAAATGGTAGAAGAAAAAATAAAATAAGACTGATGTCGTAAATCTCGATAGAGGTTTAAAATGGAGGGAAGACGTGGGGCTGAGGGTTGTACCTCGTGCCTTGCGTCTTTTACCATAATATGGGATAATGCACGATGAAGACAAGATTGCTAGCTTTTTGGAAAAAGAAAAAGATGGACGAAGGACAGGGCCTCTCGCTCAATGCCTTGGTGTGGAAGCGCTTTAAGCAAAACACGATGGCAATGTGCAGTTTGGTGGTCATTCTTCTTTTTGTGTTGGTGGCAG
>JAFZEK010000139.1 GCA_017560705.1 Bacteroidales bacterium
AAGATGGCCCACAGCGAACGTATAGGAAATTCTGTTGCTATAAATATATATGGTACACAAGACCAACAGATTTTTGAAAGCGGAGTAGAGTACTTTAAATAGGAGACATCTATTTATTTGTTATTATTGAATGGAGAGAACGTTTTCGATAGATACTATCTAGTTAATATTGGAACGTTCTCTTTTTATAGAAGCAGATCTTCCGTTTTGCCCTAGCTGGAAAGATGAATCTTATTTTGTAATGGACGTGTTTCAGCAGCTACAGGATTGCGTAGGCGGCGAAATGGAGAGTTATAGTTATTGGGAATATGGATAGAATTGTGCGAATAATGGTTCTGTTTTTCATGGTGGCTATTTCTGGTGATGTGTATACACAGGAGAAGGGAACACCTGAAAAAGAGAAATATGATTTTTATAGAAAGAGGCTGAAAGAGCAGTTTATGTACTACTCACAAAATCCAGATGAAATAGGGGCACACTTGCCAGTGGAGCTTATAAAGGTGGATAAAGATGGAGTTAAGACTGCTTATTGGGCCGATGCTACATGGTGGCAAGGGCATTATATTGCGATGTTGGCATTGGAATATGCTGTATTTAAAGAGCAGAATATTCCTACAGATTCTACGTTGCAAGAGCTTCGTTGGGCGGTGGCTACTTTGAAAAGGCTAGACCGTAATGCAGAAAGCTATTGGAATGGTAAGGACACCGTGAATGGCTTTTTCTTAAGAGATGATATTCCCGACTATAGGAATGTGGATTTGAATGTTGATATTATTGACAGCGATTATGAATCGAAGCTTGGCGACACTCTAACACTTAGCAACGCACCTTCGCAAGACCAAATATGGGCTTGTTATCTAGGGTTCAGCCTTGTGGTAAAGCTAGTGGACGATAAGGAATTAGTGAACGATGTTACGGAACTAGCTAAGAATTTTGTAAGCTGTATGCAGCACACTGATGTCAAAGGTAATAAGAGTTGGGAGATAGTAAATCCCGTAACAGGTCAGTTGATACAGAAATCGGGAGATATTAAATGGTTACAACATGGCCATGTTTTGGCAGCAGAATATATTACCAATATGGATTTTCATTTTGGTAAGTCCGATAATCTTTGGTGGCGTACGGTGTGGAACTTCGTAAAAAACAATTGTCTTATAGCTAAGAAAGGCAATTTTACATGGTATGGAATTTACTGTTGTTCGGTGGTGGGCAATGATTGGGGGCGTGGTGCTGACAATTGTTATGATTGGATAAGACTACAATGTGAAAAGATTGTGGATATGCGACCCGATCTGAATCAAAATATAATATTTCCACACTTACCTTTGATAGCTGCTATATTGCATGGCTATGACGGAGACAATCCTATTTCGGCTTCAGTGTATGAAAGTTATTTGTCGTCGGCACCAGAACAAGGAGGCTACCGCATAAGAGAGGGTGGCAAAGTGCTTGTATCCGATGAGCCTTGGCATTCGTTGTCGTTGTTTTGTCCTTGGCATTTGAATGATTATGGATATTTCAATATGTTGGATTATATGTTGTTGTACAATGCTTATAACTTCGTATATAAAATGAATAAGCCAGAGTTTGAGGTGTTTTCTAAATCTAGCAATTGAAAAATCTCTATGAAAAACCCTTGATATAGCCTAAAGTGAGATGTGTTTTTGTTCAACAAAGTTTTATCAAAGGCAACTTTTAATAATTAGAAGTGAAGTATTTCAGAACGTAGAATTCTTCAAAGTTGTCTAAAGATATGTTGCTGGATAGTGCTATTTTATAGGAACGCAGAATAGTTCAAGAACATACTAAAAAATAAAATATATGGAATCAATAAAGAAGATATATCGTATAGGTCAAGGTCCGTCAAGTAGTCATACTATGGGGCCACGTAAGGCAGCGGAACAGTTTAAATCAAGAACACCACTTGCCGAATATTATCGTGTTACGCTTTATGGTAGTTTGGCAGCTACAGGAAAGGGGCACTTTACGGATAAAGCAATTATAGATGTGCTTAATCCTAAGCCCGTGGAGTTAGTGTGGAAACCAGATGTTTATTTGCCATTCCACAATAACGCTATGCTTTTTGAAGCGTTGGATTTGGACAGAAATGTTATAGATAAATGGGAAATATATAGTATTGGTGGTGGTAATTTGGCCGATGAGAATACAAAGTTTACCCAAGAGCATTTGTATGAGCATAATTGCATGTCTGATATTTTGCAGTATATAGAGCGAAGGGGGCTTACTTATTGGGAATATGTGGCAAACCATGAAGGTCCTGATATATGGGACTTTTTGAATGATAGGTGGAAGATTATGCAAAGCACCATAGAGCAAGGTTTGCAAAACGAGGGTGTTATACCAGGAGGGTTATGTTTGAAAAGAAAAGCGGCAACCTACTATGTGAAAGCACGTAGTTATAAGCCTTCGTTGCAAGGACGTTGTTTTGTGATGGCTTATGCTTTGGCTACTGCAGAAGAAAATGCAGCTGGTGGAATGATAGTTACAGCTCCCACCTGTGGTTCTTCGGGAGTGTTGCCTGCGGTGCTTTATCATTTAAAGAACAATCATGAGTTTTCAGATAAAGCAATACTTAAAGCTATGGCAACGGCAGCCTTATTTGCAAATGTGATTAAAACAAATGCTTCAATATCTGGAGCAGAAGTGGGATGTCAAGGAGAGATAGGGTCGGCGTGTGCTATGAGTGCTGCTGCTGCTAATCAGGTGTTTGGTGGTAGTCCTCAGCAAATAGAGTATGCTGCCGAAATAGCATTGGAGCACAACTTAGGACTTACCTGCGACCCCATTTGTGGACTTGTGCAAATACCTTGTATAGAGCGTAACGCTTTCGCAGCTTTGCGTGCATTGGATTCGAACTTGTATTCTATGTTATCTGATGGAAAGCATATAATAAGTTTTGATAAAGTGGTTTACACTATGAATCTTACAGGAAAGGATTTGCCAAGTTTGTATAAAGAAACAGCCGAAGGTGGTTTGGCCTTGTTAAAGATTCATGACTAGCTGACGAATCACAGAAATATTAGTTAGATTGCAAAATCGCTATAAATTTACAATTAACTTAGTCGCAAAGGATGTGCATGTATATTGCACATCCTTTGTTTTTGTATATATCGAATGAGTGACTTGGGTATATTAGTCAGAGGAAAATTATGCATATAAAAAAGAAGGAGTTTCTAAAACAGATTAGAAACTCCTTCTTTTTGTATCATGGAATATAAGATTAAAAAAAGTTTTCGAACACACAAAAACTCTGCGGAAAAGATGTTCTTCTACGCAGAATTTTTACAAATGAATGCGTTGTAAGTCTTTTCGATTAAGTGCTTATAGTATTCATTTGTTTTAATTCCCTTTTTATGAGGGTTAGAAGTCCAAACTAAAAGAGTCGTCGTTTAGAATATCAAATGCAACATTTGAGTCTTTTTGCTCTTCGGATATTGCTAACTCTTTTTTTGAAGCTTTATTGTTTCGTTGGAGCGATATTATCAAAGCTCCTAACATTTTGGTAAGCTCCATAAGTAGTTCTCTTGATTTATGATAGTCTTCTTGCGATAGCATACTAGCCTTGTAGGCACAAGATGTGTACACTACGCATTCTCTGATGGATGCTTTGGCAACCTTTAGATAGCTTTCGAATTGATTTTTTGACCTGTAAGACCCTTCAGCTATGTTCGAACATATAGCCAAAGATGCTCCTACAAAGGTGTCTTGTATTTTTTCTTGAGCTCTTGATTGTTTGTTTTTCAAGGTGTTTACAATCCAGCGGTTGTATTCTATAGCCTTGTCATATATTCGTAGGTCTTCAAATCT
>JAFZEK010000018.1 GCA_017560705.1 Bacteroidales bacterium
AAAATATTCCATAGCCTGAGGATTTTCTTTATCACTCAGTCCAGCCTGTAGAAAACTATTACCCATATTATAGTAGGCTTTACTTTGAGTTACCTTATCTATATTAGGGTTTTCGATGGCTTTATTATAGTACTTAGCTGCCTCGGAATATTGGTTTTCCTTATACAAAGCATCACCCATGTTGTACTGAGCTTTATAGAAAGTACTATCAGCTTCCAATGCCTTACGATACAATATTTCTGCATCGTTATATTTCTTTTTTTCGTAGGCTTTATTTCCCTTTCGAGTGTTGGTCTTATATTCTTGCGAATACAAATCAGACACTACTACCGAAAGAAATAACACAAACACTATTGAAACTATATTCTTTATATTCATGGTGTCGAAAAATTTTCTATTTTATCCTTCATTGGCTTGTTTATCTTTGCTACCAAAAAAGGTTGTTGTATTAAATATTTTATTCCTTCGTTCAAATATAAACAATTCTACTACCAAGCATAATAAAGCCATCACAAGTGGATAGCGATATTTACTTTCATATTCAGAGAACATTGTTTCTCCAAAGTTTTGTTTATCTAGCTTTTCTATCTCTTTCACTATTTCATCAAGGTCAGTATTGATGTTACCTGCACGCATATACACACCACCACCAGCCTGAGCTATCTCTGCTAGCATCTTCTCATTCAATTTCGTTGTTATGGCATTACCATCCCTATCTTTCTTGTAGCCTATTTTATTGCCTCGGCTATATTGAGGAATAGGCACTCCGGATGACAACCCCATACCTATGGTATTCACCACTATACCTTCACTTTTGGCCTTCTCTGCCATTGCTACTGCATCGTCTTCGTGGTTTTCTCCATCAGATATTACTATTATTGTTCTACTCTTGTTTTTTTTCCATTCACGATTTTCATCGCCGTATCCGAAAGTTTGCATAGATTTCTCTATAGCATCGCCTATAGCAGTACCCTGAGCTTCTATCATATCAGTAGTTATGGATTCCAAGAACAGCTTAGCAGCACCATAGTCACTTGTAAGAGGTAGCTGAGTATAAGATTTTCCTGCAAAAATAATAATAGCTATTCTATCATTATTTAGCTTAGAAATTAGGTCGGATATTGTTTTTTTTGCTCTTAAAAGACGATTTGGTTGAATATCTTCAGCAAGCATACTGTTAGATATATCCAATGCTATAGCCACATCGGCACCAGCTCGTTCTCCTTTTATAAGCTTAGAACCCACTTGTGGATTAGCAATAGCTACTATTAAGAATGCTAAACCTAAAAGTATCAAAGTATACTTAAACACAGCTTTAGAGTGAGACACATCGGGAGTAAGGCGAGCAAACATTTGCTTGTCAGCAAAAGCATTTAAACGTTTGCGTTGGGCAATCCTTACAACCAAATACACTACCACAAAGACTGGCACTAATATAAGCAAGTATAACAAATATGGATGTTCGAAATGTATCATAGTTCTTTTGTTTTTATTGTCATGGTGTTGTTCTGAAATATAATAATCCTAGCACTATCTCCAAAGCCAAGGCAAACAAGCCTACTAACAAAAATGGCAAATGCTCGTCTTTGGTTTGATTATACTGCGTCACATCTATCTTAGTTTTTTCCATTTTATCTATTTCGGAAAAGATTTCTTCTAGCGACTTTTTATTCGTTGCTCTAAAGTATTTTCCACCATTTGTGCTTTCAGCCATCTCGGTTAACAACTCTTCATCTATCTCCACAGGTATGTTTCGATACTGTGTTATACCCGAATTATAGAACGGATATGGAGCCATCCCCCTTGTTCCCAAACCAATGGTATAAAGTCTCAAGCCATATAGTTCTGCAATTTCAGCTGCCGACTTAGGGTCTACAGAACCTTGATTGTTCACACCATCAGTGAGCAAGATTATAACCTTACTTGTAGCCTTACTGTCCTTTATTCGGTTTATAGCTGTTGCTAATCCATCACCAAGGGCTGTACCATCTTCTATAACGCCACTCTTCACCTTGCTAAGTTGAGAAAGCAGCACATTATGGTCTATAGTTAACGGTGTTTGGGTGAATGCTTCGCCTGCAAATTCTACCAAACCTATTCTATCCGTTTTTCTTCCTTTTATAAAATTCTCAGCCACTTTTTTGGCAGCTTCTAGTCGGTTTGGTTTAAAATCTTCAGCTAACATACTACCCGACACGTCCATTGCCAAAACAATGTCAATACCTTCCACCTTCATTTCTTGTCTACTAAGCTTAGACTGTGGTCTGGCCATAGCTACTATTAGACACACCAACGCTAACATCCTAAACACATACAGCGAAGGATAAAGACGTTGACGAAAAGTTTTTATAGGTTTCTTCACCAATGAGATACTTGAAAACTGCAACGCTGGTTTTTGTTTGCGGTAGCGCAAAATATACCAAACTATAAGCAGAGGTATCAAAACTAGTATCCACAAGAATCCTGGATTTGCAAATGTAATTGACGAAAACATAGTTTATCCATTATTATTTGTTGTTATATCAGTCTTTTTGCTAGCTGCAAGAGCCAACTCTTTCAGTCTATTTGCCGTTTCTTGCACAAAACTTATAGCATAATTCATAGAACGCTCATGCTCATTAGGCATCGGTTCTGACTTAGCAAATTTCACCATATCTGCAGTACGCAATATACTTTGTAGTTTTTCCATTGTACCGTCGGGCATATTTGTCTTTTCAGAATAGCTATCTAATATTTGGTCCGATGTCATTTCTATGGCACATATACGTAACTTGTTCTCCATATAGCTACGCAATATATCGGTAAGCTGAGTATGATACTCTTTCACCATACCTTTTTTCCACAATCCTGCTACTCGTAAATGTTCCAAATCTTGCAATGCTTTATCTTCTGGGTCCAGCACCACTGGCTTAGGAGCTGGAATTATAGGCTCTTTATTCTTTATACGCTTATAGAGATAAATAACCAAGAAAACAACCACAGCAACCACCAATACTACTAATATCCACGGCAAGAAATCGCGGAAAGTGTAAGGTACTGATACCACACCTGCTATATCTTTTATAGCCAAAGAAGTATCCACATCCACGTCGTTCACCGTAAGGTACAGAGTATCTAATACCATTTCTTCTGCCAATCCATTTGGCAACAAACAGTGAGCTACTAGATTACTTATAGTGTCTATCCCTGGTTCGAACGAGGTAATAATATAAGAATTATCAAACGACACAATGTCGCCCGACTGTGAAAAAGTGGTATCTAACTTAAAATCCACTACCTCCACACCTGTCTGCTCAAAACTATCGGGTGTAGGCATAACCCACACAGCACCATCGGCAGAAGGTGGAAAGGATATAGTAAGTCGCACTTGGTCGCCTATAGTTATATTGTTAGAATCCAATTTCACCCTTATGTCTGGCTGTGCATTGACAGATAAAACCGCCAACAATAACGCCACATATATTATTGTCCTTTTCATCATAAATTGTTTTTACTATTTGTGTTCACGTTGCTTGAACAACTTCATTAGCTGCTTCACATGGTCTTGACCAGTAGATACTTCTACATTGTCTATACCATATTTTCTAAACACTTCATTCACCATCTTTGTGTGATTAGTGTAGGCTTCTTCAAATTCCTTCTGCACTTTTTTCGACGAGGTGTCTATCCACTGAGCCTGTCGACTTTCAGGGTCATAAACTTTCACTAATCCCAAATCCGGCAGCTGTTTTTCTTTTTCATAAGTAATACGTATTGCCACCACATCGTGTTTCTTAGAAGCAATCTTTAGAGCATCCTCGTAGCCTGTATCATAAAAGTCCGAAATCAAAAAAGCCGTAGACTTCTTTTTTATCACATTGGTAAAATACCGTAAAGCCTCAGTTATATCTGTCTGACTATTATCGGGTTTAAAGTTTATAAGTTCTCGAATAATCCGAAGTATATGAGTAGACCCTTTTTTGGGCGATATAAACTTCTCAATCTTGTCGCTAAAGAATATAACTCCCACTTTGTCATTATTCTGAATAGCAGAGAAAGCAAGTATAGCAGCAATCTCAGCTAATAGTTCTTCTTTAAACTGCACACGAGTGCCAAAGCGGTTAGAGCCACTGACATCCACTAGTAGCATAACAGTAAGTTCACGCTCTTCTTCAAACACTTTCACGTAAGGATGGTTCAACCTTGCGGTAACATTCCAGTCTATGTTTCTGATGTCGTCGCCAAACTGGTATTCCCTAACCTCGCTAAACGCCATACCCCTACCTTTGAAAGCACTATGGTACTCGCCCGAAAACAAATGCTTGGACAAGCCCTTTGTCTTTATCTCTATCTTCCGTACCTTCTTTAATAAATCTGTGTCTATCATATCTATTGCGTCATTACTTTTGTTAATAGACTTATAGGCCTTTTTAGTTGAAAAACTAGTTATTGGACATGTATGGACAACTCATTGCATACTGCTCACATGTATTTTAATCCTCAACATACTATGTACATTACGGCATACCCTAGTACGAACACTACGATACCCATATTATATAGTACTCCACACCTAGGTATTAAATCAGCTTTCCACTCTCCCCCCTCTAACCAACGAGAAAAAATAGTTACAAAACTGCCACAACCTACGGTTTTTCAAACCATTGCTAATATATTAAGATTCGAACAACTCAGCTATGCAACACAGCCCAAAACTTTCATTTTCCAGATTAAGGAACTTCTACTGCATTAAGTATTTCGCTTATTATTTCTTCCGACGAAATATTCTCAGCTTCAGCTTCGTAGGTTAAACCTACTCTGTGACGTAGAATATCCATGCTCACCGCTCTTATATCTTCGGGTATTACATAGCCTCTGCGTTTTATGAAAGCATAAGCCTTGGCCGCCAACGCCAAACTGATGGAACCACGAGGCGAAGCACCATAACTTATAAGATTCTTTAGCTTAGGCAAATTATATTCCTCAGGAAAACGAGTAGCAAAAATGATATCCGTTATATAGTTCTCTATCTTTTCGTCCAAATATACTTCTCTCACTAACGAGCGAGCTTTTATAATATCCTCTGGCTTAAGAATAGGAGCAGGAGTAGTAAATTGGCGTGTTATGCTTTGGTGCAAAATAGCCTTTTCCTCTTCCTTCTTTGGATAAGAAATTACCACTTTCATCATAAAACGGTCCACTTGAGCTTCTGGCAGTGGATAAGTACCTTCTTGTTCTATAGGGTTTTGTGTTGCCAACACTAAGAAAGGTTCTTCCAACTTATATGTAGTTTCGCCTATAGTTACTTGGCGTTCTTGCATAGCTTCAAGCAAAGCACTTTGCACTTTTGCAGGAGCACGGTTTATCTCATCAGCCAAAATAAAGTTTGAAAAAATAGGCCCTTTCTTTACTGAAAAAGATTCCGACTTAGGGCTGTAAATCATTGTTCCTATCAAGTCGGCTGGCAACAAATCGGGTGTAAACTGTATACGACTAAACTTAGCTTGAATAGCATTGGCCAAAGAGGTAATGGTTAATGTCTTTGCCAATCCAGGAACACCTTCCAACAATATATGCCCATTTGCTAGTAGGCTTATCATCAAACTTTCTAGCATGTGTTTCTGACCTATGATATTCTTACGCAACTCTGCATTAAGTATATCTACAAAAGCACTTTCTTGTTGTATGCGTTCATTAAGCTCTTGAATATTCAATGTTTCGTTCATATTTATGAGTTTATTGTTTTTATATTCTTATTATTTTAATGGAGACATAACGTCAAAACTGATATTCTGTTGTAAACTTCGTGTTAAAAAACACTAACAACACGATTTTAATAACACCACATCTTGTTCTTTCCCCTACTTCTATGATTCACCTTTCCTCATTCATTTCTGTTTTCATCGTTTTTTACATCATCCATCACCTTTATTCCTTGCTTTTTTAGAAAAAAAATCGTACCTTTGTGGCTCTCTACAACATGGTATGCAGATGCAAAACATGCTTGTAAACCAAACATAAAACACTAATATAAAAAGAAAGGAACTGCATGAAAAAATTAAGCATTATAGCCATTCTGCTATCTTCTACAACATTATTCATCCAACTTTTTGTTTTTTCCACACAAAAAGAAGGTTGTGACGACGTATACAGCTCAGCACTACAAGACAATTATAAAATATATTCGCCAGTGCTGCCGACCACCCTTTCTTTTGCTAACGAAGCAGTGCCCATGGACATCTACTATGTACGAGAAGCCTTGGACCGCGAAATACTAACCAACACCTATTGGCACACCAACACAATACTTATAATGAAACGTGCCTATCGTTATTTTCCCGATATTGAAGCCATACTGAAAAAGAACGGCATACCAACCGATTTCAAATATCTATGCGTGATAGAAAGTAGCCTTATGAATGTAACATCGCCTGCCAAAGCTCAAGGATTTTGGCAATTTATGCCTGCCACTGGCAAAAAATACAACCTTGAAATCAACGAAGAAGTAGACATGCGAAACGACCTAAAAGCAGCTACAGAAGCAGCTTGCAAATACCTACACTTCTTGTACGACAAGTTTGGAAGCTGGACATTGGCTGCTGCTGCATACAACTGTGGAGAAAACGGACTTGAAAGACAAATAGACCTACAAGGAGAAAACTCTCTTTACAATCTACGACTAAACTCTGAAACGTCTAGATATGTGTACCGAATACTTGCCATGAAACTAATAATGCAAAATCCTAAAGCTTACGGTTTTCAACTAAGAAACAGAGACATGTACTGCAAGCTACCATTCCGCACAATAACAGTTAGCGACAAGAATGTAGACCTTTACCAACTAGCCAAAGACAACAACACATCCTACAAAATGTTGAAAGAAATGAATCCTTGGCTCATATCCAACAAACTGACAAACAAAAATGGCAAAACTTACACTTTAAAACTACCCGTAGATGGTGGCACTCTTGTAAAAAACATAAGAAAAGCCAACGACGAAAAAGCTCAACTTATAAAAGGATTCTAAGAAATAACACAAATACTTCACAAAAAGAAAAAACACATAGCAATTACGCTAGTTTATACACAACAAATATTCACAAGTTTTATACATCTCTGAACAACTATTGCTCAGAGATGTATTTACAAAACATAACTTCCTTAATTACATACAACAAATGTCGTATTTTTCAAAAAAAATACAGTTATAAAAAAAAGATAGTTCAAGCCTTGTAAAACTTTCTTCCAAATAAGAAACGGAATAGTCTGATAAAAAATCACTCTGTAAATAATTTGCTGAATACTACTAGAAAGATTCCGACAAGTAATGCGACACTGCAATTAAGTGAGCAAAGAGCAATGCCTCTGCATTAACTCTTTCGAGCGATAGCAACATCGACAAAGTCAAAGCACGCAAAAGTTTCAAAGAACACTCTTTGGTTTATCCGAAACGTGGAATTTTTAGAAGTTGCCTTGTATAATAACAAGAATTCTATATCTATATTATTGATAATCTATATTTTAATTTTCAGAAGCAATCTTAACTCAAAAATTTTTACGAATTAACTCATCCGAATTAAACACCCTGCATTGCCATCCCAAAAACCAATCATTCTAGATTTCTAAAACATAATCTCCTATAACAATACATTACTCAGTAATCATTACGATCGCAACTCCAAGTCCTAACAATTGCTTTTCTCAAACGATAAGAGAAAAAAACATTATCAAACTACAATCATAAAAAAAAGGGAACTCAGTTTTGAGTTCCCTTTATAAATATTGTTTAGTCAAAAATAATCCTTACTTTACAATCAACTTTTGAACTGCAACAGCATCATTGTTAACCACACGAACAAAGTAAGTTCCTCTTGTCCAATGTTCAACATTGATAGTTTTGTCCAATAGTCCTTCGCTAGTAGTTTCTTCTTGTAACAATGTGCGACCATTGATGTCTGTAACTATAATTTCTACTTTTCCACTTACACCTTCAACCGAAATAGTAGCTTCTTTTGTTGCAGGGTTAGGATACAACGTAGCGTTCAAATTATTAGTTTGAGCGGTGTTGATACCTACAGTAGTTGTAAATGTTACTCTCGAAGACCATGCACTATAGAATCCTTCACCACATATTGCACGAACATATACATCGTAATTTATTCCAGATTCTAATTCTGTGATTTGGTATGTAGGAATTTCAGATACGATTATTTCATTACCATTACCTTCAGTAAAGCCTTCTATACCGTAAGATACTTCCCATTGAGTTTGACCTTCTTCAGCAGCCCATACTATTGTTGCGTTGTTAGAATTTACTTCAGCCACAACTAGATTGCTTATAGGACTACAAGATAAAGTATTAAATGTTGCAACTTCCGACCAATCACTATATGTATCAGCTCCACAGAATGCACGTATCCACACTTGGTATGTTTGACCATAAAACAAGTTAGTTATCACAACAGGGTTAGTAGTAGCAACAACAGTTGTATCTTGACCTTGAGTAACATATCTTACTTCCCACGACAATTGATTTTCCATACCATCCCATGCTATAGTCGCAGTACGGTCTGTTATTTCGCTAGCTGTTATGTTAGTAGGAGCCATACATGGAAGAACCGGAGTTGTAAATGTTCCTACAGTCCACATAGAATATTCATCCACATCACATATAGAGCGTACACGGAATTGGTATGCTGTTTCAGGCAATAGACCTGTAAATGTGTAAGAGTTTACACCATCAACATCTATTTCAGTATTCCATTCGCTAGCTGTCATTTCTTTGTAAGACACTTGAAAGCTAGTTTCGTCCGAAGTCCATGTAACGGTAGCTGTTGTAGCTTCCGGAGTTACTGACGATATTATAGGCGATGGACATGAAGCATGTACTGATATATTATCTATACGCAAATCATTATCACCACCAGACACTCTAGATTCGCCATAGAAAGCAATTCTAATTGTATCGCCAAAATATTGATCTAGAGATATTGAAACTCTTTGACCAGTGTTCGACACATTGCGAAGAGAATAATCTGCTGTACTATCATCGCCCCAAATAGTAGCATTGGATTGCAACCAAGTATTACCACCATCAGTAGATATGATAACCATAAACTTATCATCAGGACCTACAGAGTCCGGAGCTATTGAATTGTTGTATTTAGTCAAAGCAAGGTCGAAAGTAAGTTCGATACCCGGAGTGCTAGCTAAATCTATTTCCGGTGTCACTAACCAATATTTACATGTTGTTCCATAAATATTTACTTTAGCATGAGGAACAGGCAATCCATAGTTATTAGCAGTGTATCTATTCCAACCACTTGTAGTAGAGGTAATGCTAGCACCTTCGAAAGGATAACCACTCAAGCGTTCCCAACAATTGGCAGGGAAAGTAGTACCACTAAAATCTTCGAAGAATGGAAGAGAAACGGCACCACATAGAGTTGTAAATTCAGCTACATTGCTCCATTCGCTAGTATCAACGGCTGTACATACAGCTCTTACACGGAATTGATATGTAGTAGATGGGTTAAGACCTGCAACAACAGTTGTATTAGAATATATACCTGTTACACTTGTCCATACAGTATCATATATTGGTTTGTAATCTACTATAAAATCAGTAGACGTACTTTGCCAAGATAATTCAACAGCAGTTTGCGATATAGAATCAGCAACTATAAAGCGAGGTTTAGGACATGCAGGCATTGCTTCTATTGTAATATCATCAATATAGAAAGTGTAGCTTGCTGTATCAACAACGAAAGCTAAGTGTACATTTCCTGTCAACCCTGTAAGAGGAATAATGTATTCGCTATATTCATTAATACCCGGAGCTATTTGTATATATGGATTAATTTGAACAAAGTTGTTTATATTAATAGCTGTATCGTTAGCATTAACAGTATAAGCATATATTGCTACACGCGATTCATACACATAGCTAGCAGAAGGATTGGATGTTGAAGGATTCTTCATCCAGAATGTCAATTGTTCGTTACCTGTCAATTGTATTTCCGGTGTTATCAACCAATCGTCATGTTCTGTACTAGATGAAGAAGTACCATAATAATATATAGCGTAAGAACCGGTATGAATATGAGTAGCAGTAGTTGTATTACGCCAGTTGTAAGTAGCAGATCCACCATTTACCAAGCTCCAGCAGGATGGAAAACGTGCATTATTGTCGTTATTTGGATAGTAGTACCATGCACCGTCAAGGTCGGCACTCCATGGCAATGTAGATATAATGCCACATTCTGTACGGAATGTACATGGATCTAAAGCCCAATCGCTAGTGTCGTTGACATTACATATACCTCTAACGTAGTAGTCATATCTTGTGCTGTGAGTCAATCCTGTAAGGGTTAGGCTGTTGGTATTGCTTGTTAGAGTAGTACCTGTTCCAAGTTCAAAACCTGCAAGACCGTATTCTACAATCCAAGAGGTAGCAATGCCAGTCCACGATAACTCTGCAGTTGTTTCTGTAAGGTTATTAGCTTCCAAATAGATTGGTTTTGGACATGATGGCATATAATCTATCACTATACTATCAATAGCAGCCCACATATTGTTGGATGTACCACCACTATAACGGAAAGCAATATGATAGTTATTACCGCTTACAGTATCGAAACCAAATAGGTGTTCAACAGCTGTTATTGTAGTTGTTTTCGCATACGATTCCAATGGAATAAAAGTCGAAGTATCATCAGGATTTGTCATCACACCAAGGGTAATGGTATGATTGCCAGCAGTTACACCTTCATTGCGATAGCTAAATAGTATCTGCAATGTATCGATATTTGCATTTAGCTTTGGAAGAACTGCATATATTGGAGTAGAAGAGCTAGAACGGAAGAACAAGCAGTTGCCACTTTGAGCATAACTACTATTTGCCGACAAAAATGCTTGTGGATATGTGGTAGTAGTAGAGCTTAGATTTAGCAAA
The DNA here is from genome assembly GCA_017560705.1 of Bacteroidales bacterium. GTDB lineage: Bacteria > Bacteroidota > Bacteroidia > Bacteroidales > P3 > HGM05376. Next base: position 10,934 of record JAFZEK010000018.1, read on the forward strand.
CTCCAGCAATCCGGTCTTCTGTGGTCTGGATAAGCTGTAGGTGTAACAGCTCCAGATTGAGATACATCTATAGTATAACTATCAAAGTCTTCAATATAAGGAACACTTTGAGGGAAACATGGAGTTGTAAATCTTACTTTGTACGACCATTCACTTGTAGCTACAGGGCTTGTACAATTTCCACGAACATATACATCATATATGCCACCATCTATTAGATTGGTAAGTGTTATGGAATCCGATGTTATTCCGGAAACAACTTGGTAAGAGCTTGTCGAGTCAATATTAAAACCAGTCAAACCGTATGCTACATCGTAGGTTGTTGCATTTCCAACCCAAGAAACATGCACTTGTGTAGGTTGAATGTTACTTACAACAACGCTATCAGGACGCTCACACGCAGGAACTTCAGTACATATACTAAAGCGTATATTGCTTCGGTTTACTGTTCTTGTTGCAGATTTTGTTCCAGAGGTATTTGTATAAGAATATACACAACGATAAACACCGGTTGGTCCTGCTGTATACACAAAATTACCTGCTGTATTAACGGCAGAATCTCTTTCCACTGCTACCATAAGATTACGAGAACCAGAGTAGCTATAAGGATTTGTAAGCTCAATAACACTCCATTCATCATCATTAGTAAAGATGTGTCTTCCACTAAATACAAGGGTCATAGATGACAAAGCAAGAGTATCAGGAACACCTATTTGGTTTGTATCAACTTCTGCCATATAGATGTTTAGAGGGGCATCCATATCAGTAGTCGATGTGTATTGGTAAGCAATAGCTTTGATTAGATTATTAGAGTAAACGCCTTGCATTTCCAATTCTTCCTGAGTATACAATTGCCAAGTTATACCACGTGGATATGTGTTACTTGTAGAGTAGAATGGGTATGTTGCGTTAGATGTTGTCGAAGCTATGTTTCCTATAATAGGTTCTACAAAATTAAGACCGTTACATTCCATTGTGGTTTTGAAAGTTTCTACTTGAGACCATGCTCCGGAATCAGTGCTACAAACAGCCTTTACTGCAAAGTAATATTTTGTATAATCAATCAAACCTGTAAGTGTTACCGATTCTGTTGTTGATGTAGCAACAGTTGAACAAGTATCTGGGTTAAAACCTTCTGATGTAGAGTAAGCAATTATATAAGAATCTGCAGTACCATTTACCCAGCTTAAATCAGCGCTATTGGTTGAAATGTTAGCTACAGCCAAATCTTGACTTGTCCTACAGTTTGGACCTATATTTACAACAACATTATCAATTGCTAGATAATAGTTGTTGGCAGAACCACCTGTGTAGCGGAATGCTATATAGTATCCATTTCCAGTCATTGTATCGGCAAAGAATGGATAATCAACTCTTGTATACTCATTAATTACTGGTAATGATTCTAGCTCGATAAATGTTGAAGGATTGTTAGGATTTGTCATTACCCCGATGGCTAATGTACCATTCGAAGCTGTCAAACTTTCATTGCGATAGCTGAACGACAGTTGTAAGTCTTCAATATTTTCACTTACCTTTGGAAGAACAGCATAGATAGGAGTCGTATTACTCGAACGGAAAAACAAGCAGTTACCACCATTGGGGTTATAAGTTGCCAAAGATGTTATATGAGCTTGAGGATATGTTGATGTATTTTCGCTCATATTTATAAATTTCCAACATGAAGGCATAGCATGATTTGGATAAGTCGATACCGGAGAAGCTGAAGTTGCAACATCCTCTGTATAGCTATCGAAGTTTTCTGCCAATGGCAATGTATCTAACGGATAGCAATTAGTAACAAATCTACCTAATTCCACCCATTGACTATATTCAACACCACAAACACTTCTTACCCATGCATAGTAAGTAGTAGCAGGTTCTAAGTTGTCAATAACATCGGTTGTATCATTAGTTGTCATTAAATTGACAGCATTATTAACAACGAATTCCAAGTTATTCACTGTATCCCATACAATTTCGCAGCTTCCAGCATCTATGGAATCTGTAAATGCAAATGTAGCAGAAGAGTATGAACTAGCTTTCC
>JAFZEK010000140.1 GCA_017560705.1 Bacteroidales bacterium
CGCGGCAACAGCGAGCACCCACAGATACTTTACAAAAGATTCCGCGGAAGCGAGCCGCGTCTCGACGCAATGTTGCAGCGCGACGGAATAGACACTATATGCCCCCACCTATGATAAAGACAAAAATCATATTACCGCTGCTGCTCCTTTCGTCGCTGCTCGTCGCGTGCGACAAAGGCGACGACCTCAGGGAGATTTTCCTGGCCCCCACGTGGAAGCTATCGTTCTTCCAGGAGGGCAGTCAAAAAGTCTCCCCGGCGAACAATTCGTCGTACACACTGAAGTTCTACGACACCACATTTGCGTTCACCACAAAGAGCGGCACCACAATCACAGGATATTGGCAGGCCGACAACAAAGAGCGCACCTTCAGCTGTTCGCAGGTGAGAGTGAGCAACGGCTCCATCGATGGGGACGACACTGCCCGCCGAGCCGAGAAAATATTAAAAAAAGGAACTCAACTTTATGTTGAAGGTAAACTACGTACACGTTCGTGGGAAGACAAAGATGGTAACAAACGCTATATTACAGAGGTTCTTGCCGAAAATTTCACTGTATTAGCAAACAAGAATTACAGTAATAATCAAGAAGAAGATACAGTAGTTAGTCCTATTGACTCTATTTTGAATGCTTCTACAGATCAGGTCGAAGACTTACCATTCTAAAATTAATCGGATAAATTCAAAAATAGTAGTTGATATTTTTTACTACTTGTAGTATATATAGTTTATAAAATAAGAGGTACCCAATAGGATACCTCTTATTTTGTATTTACTAGTAGCTTACACTGACATTATTTCTTTTTGTTTAGCTTCAAATATCTTATCAGCTTCTGCTACATATTTATCAGTTACATCCTGAATTTCTTTTTCCAATTGTTTTACTTCGTCTTCTGGAACACCTTTATCTTTTAGTTTTTTCACTTTATCAAGCACATTACGACGTGCATTTCTGATGTTTACTTTTCCAGTTTCTACTTCAGCCTTTGCAGCTTTTGCCAATTCTTTACGACGTTCTTCTGTCAAAGGAGGAATAATGATACGCAACATATCTGCTTCTTGTTGAGGATTAAATCCTAAGTTTGCAGCTTGTATAGCTTTACTTATAGGTCCCAACATATTTTTTTCCCATGGTTGCACTGTAATGTTTCGAGGGTCGGGAGTAGATATATTAGCTACTTGGCTAACAAGAGTTGGAGTTCCATAATAATCTACTTTTATACCATCCAACATAGCAGGATTTGCTTTACCTGCACGAATTTTGGTAAGTTCGCTTTCTAAGTGCTTTACGGCACCTTGCATGTTATTTTTAGCTTCTTCCAAACATGCTTTAGATAAATCGTTCATGATATTGAGATTTTAATTTATATCTATTTTACTTCAGTTCCTATTTCTTGTCCTTCAACCACTTTAAGCAAATTACCTACTTTATTCATATCGAATACATATATAGGCAAATTGTTTTCTTCGCACAATGCAAATGCAGTCAAGTCCATAATTTTTAATTTCTTTGTAAGTGCTTCTTGAAACGAAAGAGTAGTATATTTTGTTGCTGTGGGGTCTTTTTCAGGATCTGCAGTATATACACCGTCAACACGAGTTCCTTTCAAAATCACATCTGCTTTTACTTCTACAGCTCTTAAAGCTGAAGCTGTATCGGTAGTAAAAAATGGATTCCCACTTCCACCACCTATAATAACAACTTTGCCTTCTTCCATAGCTTCGATTGCTCTACGACGGCTCATTTCTTTACAGATAGGCTCTATAGCTAATCCTGAAAGCAATTCTGTTTTTATACCTTGTTTTTCAAGTTCTGCTTGCAATGCCATACTATTAATAAGGGTTGCAAGCATTCCCATATAGTCGCCTTGCACTCTATCCATACCTTTTGCAGCGCCACTTAAACCTCTAAATATATTTCCACCACCTATAACTACAGAAACTTGCACATTTTTTTCTACAACAACTTTAATATCATTTGCATACTGTGCAAGCATATCTGGCGATATTCCATAACTTTGGTTTCCCATAAGAGATTCGCCACTAAGTTTCAACAAAATGCGATTATATTTCATATCTTTATATCTTTTTGTTTCTAATAATTTATAATAGTATGATAGCATGTAATTTACAACAAAACAAACTATCTATTTTTCACAACAAAGGTAAGAAAAAATCTTCATTCTCACCACTTAAAGTTAAACTATTTATTACCTCTCACTATACATAGTAGACAAATAGTCAGATTATCAATATAATATATTACGGAATAAACAAACAACTATCACCATAACTAAGAAAACGAAAACCGTTTTCTAGTGCATAGCTATAACCTTCTTTCCATTTTTCACCTATAAGTGCCGACACCAACAATAACAATGTACTTTTGGGTTGATGAAAATTAGTTATTATCCCTCTTACTACATGATACTTATAACCCGGAGCTATCATCAACTGAGTATCTCCAAACAATATCTCGATACTATTTCTATTCATAAATTTCAACACATTACTTAAAGCATCTTGTAGCGATATTTCCCCCTTTTCAGACAACTCGTAAGGCTCCCATTGCTTAATATGCATCTCGGCAAGAGTAGTATCAAAAGCAAGTTTCACTCCAAACCAATATACAGATTCCAAAGTTCTTACCGAAGTTGTTCCTACAGGAATAATCGGTCTATCTGCGTGTTTCAATAAAGTTTCGATATTTTGTTTGGAAATTTCTATCTTTTCAATATGCATCTCATGCTCACCAATAGTTTCAGAATCTACCGGTTTGAATGTTCCTGCACCAACATGTAAAGTTACAAATTCGGTAGAAATGCCCTTAGATTTCAAACTATTGAATACATCTTCGGTAAAATGTAATCCGGCAGTTGGGGCTGCTACAGAACCTTCATGTTCGGCATAAACAGTTTGATAACGTTCATTGTCGCTATCCACAGCTTCTCTGTTCAAATATGGAGGTAATGGTATCACGCCAAAATGTTCGATAATGTGTGCAAATGTGTAAGCATCATTATTCCACTCAAAATCTATAATCCACGCATTCGAATACGCTTCTTGTCGATTTATTATCAGAGTTACATCTTCATTATCGATAGTAATTGTGTGTGATAAAGGACCTTGCTTCCATTTTTTATTATTCCCTATAAAACAAATCCAAGTAGATTTTTTCTTTTGCTCAAACGCAGCAGAAATAGGCATTTGGTAAGGTTCTAAACAAAAAACTTCTATCAACGACCCTGTTTCTTTTCGAAAAAACAATCTAGCATGAATCACCTTAGTATTATTGAAAACCAACAAACTATCTTTATCCAAATAGTCCACTATATTCTTGAACACAGATTCGTCGAAACATCCGTTTTTATATACCAATAGTTTCGATTCGTCGCGTTTAGATAGTGGAAACTTTGCTATACGTTCATTTGGTAAATTATAGTTATAGTCTTCGATAAGTATTTCCTTCGGTGCGTTCATTCTCTTTGTTTGATTTATTCTTTTGTTGTATCGATATAAAAAAGATATAGTTTATTGGGCATTGCACTCAATAAACTATATCATATATGTTTTTGATTAGAATAGGTTTTCTAATATACTATCTTCAACAATGTTTGGTAGAGTTACTTTCAAAAGAGGTTCTACTTCCATTGCACGTTTTATTGCAAATATAGCACCTTCGTTTCTAGCCCAACTACGACGAGAAATACCATTGTTTACATCCCAGAACAACATGCTACGCAAACGACGATCGCTATCTTCAGAGCCATCAATTACCATACCGAAACCTCCATTGATAACTTCGCCCCAACCTACTCCACCGCCATTGTGGATACTTACCCAAGTAGCACCGCGGAACGAGTCGCCAATAACATTATGGATAGCCATATCTGAAGTGAATGAAGAACCATCATATATGTTGCTGGTTTCACGGAATGGAGAATCAGTACCACTTACATCGTGGTGGTCTCTACCCAATACTATAGGAGCCGATATTCTTCCGTCTTTAATAGCTTTATTGAATTCTGC
>JAFZEK010000141.1 GCA_017560705.1 Bacteroidales bacterium
CCGCAATTCTTTCAACGTTACAGCTATGAGCTTCGACCCTGAAATCATATACAACGCTATAAAGAAATACGTTCCTGATTTTGAAATGGTTTACGAACCAGAACCTATTAAGCAAGCTATCGCTGACAGCTGGCCAAACAGCTTAGACGATTCTTGTGCTAGAAAAGAGTGGGGATGGAATCCTAAATACGACCTAGACAAGATGACTGTGGATATGCTTACTACTTTGCGTGAAAAGAAAGAAAAAGGATTGCTATAAGCGATACTTCTTTTGATATAAACAAAAAGCAGTGGCTATCATATAGCTACTGCTTTTTTGTTTTTTGATTGTATATTTAAAGAGTTTTGTTGTCAGATTGTTATACGGATTGAGCGATTGAGTTTTTTTATTTTGAAGCAGATTTTGTTTTAGTGCCTATAAGCACTCCCGATACGCTCCATGCACTGAAGCTGCCGCCTTCGGCTTTTCCTTGAGGGATGGCAATAGTAATGTTATGTTTTCCAGCTGATAGGTGCGACAAATCGAAATATGTAGGCTGAGTAGCAGTGCCAGGACACCAGCCCGAGCGAGAATAATCCGACGAAGATACGCCGTTCCAAAAGTTGCCCGATACGGGGTTGAGTTCACGGAATGTGCCGCAATCCGAACGCCAAGGAGTGTGTGTAAACACTGTTTCTCCGTCAATAATAATCTTATTTTCTTTAGGGTTAAACTCGTCGCCACCGCCCCATCCGCCATGGCCGGTGGAGATATATCTTAGCTTTAAATTTTCGATACCTTCGGGTATTACAAAGCTGACTTTCAAACTGTCGGTGTCGAAGAATCGAGGATAGTTTTGCCCGGCCATTTCCATCACATTGCATGTGTTGAATATTGGTAATATCCATTCTTCGGTATCTTCGTTTTCTATGTCCCATTCATAGCTGCCGGGGTAAGCTTTAATGTCTAATGTCACTTTATGTCCGCCACCATCGTAGTTGCCAATAAAGGCACCTATAAGTACGCGACCGTTCATGGACGGGAATATGTCTGTAATCTCCTGTTTGTAGTATGCTTCGTTGGCCCATTCTATACCGTCTATTTGTACTCGGTCGTTGAAGTGTTTTACACCAAAAGGAGTAAAGAAACGTATTAGTTCCATGATGGGCAAGTAGTTTTCGTTGACGGTCATCCCTTTGTATTCTTCGCCTGTTTTGGATCTGAATCCTGGCACCGACGATATACCTTTGGTTAGGGCATCGTAAAAGCTCCATTCAAAGTTTGTTGGTATAACAAATATAGAGCCTGTTCGGTCGTAGGCATCTCCCTCGGAATGGGTGTGTAGTTCGGCAAATATTTGATAATGTTGAGGAAGCTTGTCGATGTTTATATATTTAAGTATAAGCGTTCCTCCTGCAAAATGAATAACGGAATCCAATGGCATATCAGCGGTCCATTTGGTATCGACACCCCAATGTATTCTGTCGTTATCAAATATTCTATAAGTTATTATCATTTTATTTCTACGAATGTTATCCAGCTCTTTTTGAGTTCTTTTTGAGCCTAGGTTTTGTGGTATTATTTCTATTGCACGTTTTTGTTTGGATATGTTTTTTAGTTCCACTACAGAGCTTCCGTTTCTTACGTATTTTACCAATATGCCTTTGAGATCGCCGAATTGAGACAAGGGAGTGGCATTAATGCCACAATCGGAAGTAACCCAAAGGTCTATACGGTTGGAGTTTATACTTGTAGAGTATTTATTGCATTTAAATCCGTTGATGGTCTCATAGCCTTCGGATGTATAGGTTATGTGTTTGCTCCCTAAATTAAAGGAGGCATAATAATTTTCATTTTCAGAATAATTTAGTTGGGAAAATCCTATCAAACTGTCGTAGTTTATGTATGTAACGGCTTTAGCTAAACCGGGAATCGTTTGAGAGAGATTTTTGACACTGTCGGTAATGGAAATTTGATTTTTACAATGCTTCACGATGGAGAAAGATGTATCTTGTTTTTCTACTCCTTGTCTGTAAGATTGATAAATAAGTTGGTGCGACACCGTGCGCTGAGCAAAACAAAAGCTAGAAGCTAATAATGTTGCTACTAAAAAAATGGTTAGATGTTTCATATTAATGTATTTACATTTGTAGTTATTAATCGTTTTCATGCTACAAAGTTACATTAAAACATGGAATAATAAAAGCAGAAGATGTCTTAGATGGAAAAATATAATAGACAGAGATAGGTATATGCAAACGCATTGTGTTAGCGAACATAAATGGCGAAAATAGGTTTATTGTGTAGTAGAAAATAAAGAGAAATGTATAGATGGTAAGAAAAAAGTTTTGAATTTCTGTATTTTATCAAGAAAAAAGTGTATTTTTGCAAGCTGAAAGTAGACGCATATAAGGCATGTAGAACGCGGTTATTGATTTGAACAACTGAGTTTTATGCTTTAAATGTGATATATATATTTAGGAGAAGAAGAATGATAAATATAACATTACCCGATGGTTCTGTTCGTCAATACGAACAAGGTATTACATCTTACGAAGTGGCCAAAAGCATAAGTGAAGGATTAGCACGTAATGTTTTAGCTGCTAAAGTTAATGGACAAGTTGTAGAACTAAATCGCCCAATAGAAAGTGATTCAGACTTGCAACTTTTGACATGGAACGACGAAGAAGGCAAACATGCTTTCTGGCATACTTCTGCCCACTTGTTGGCAGCAGCAATAGAAGAGTTGTATCCAGGTGCAAAGTTCGGTATAGGACCTGCTATTGAGAATGGTTTTTACTATGATATAGACTTTGGCGAACGAAGCATTTCATCTGATGATTTTGCCAAAATAGAGAAAAAGATGGCAGAGCTAGTGAGTGCTAAAACTCCTATTGTTCGTAAGAGTGTTACCAAAGCTGAGGCATTGGAATTTTTTACAAGTAAAGGTGATGAGTACAAGTTGGAACTTATTAATGATTTAGCCGACGGTACTATAACATTCTATGAGTCTGGAAAATTTACTGACCTTTGCCGTGGACCTCACTTGGTGGATTTTTCTCCAATAAAGGCAATAAAAATTACTAGCTTAGCCGGTGCATACTGGCGTGGTGATGAAAAACGTAAACAGCTTACTCGTATTTATGCTGTTAGCTTCCCAAAGAAAAAAGAATTAGATGAGTACATCGTAATGATGGAAGAAGCTAAAAAGCGTGACCACCGTAAATTAGGTAAAGAGTTGGGCTTATTTATGTTCAACGACATTATTGGTAAGGGATTGCCATTATGGTTGCCAAAGGGAACTGATTTGCGTTTGCGTTTACAAAACTTCTTGACCAAAATACAAAAACGTTATGGTTATGAACAAGTGATAACTCCTCATATAGGGGGTAAACAATTATATGTAACTTCTGGTCACTGGGAACATTATGGAGCTGATAGCTTCCGTCCTATTACCACACCCGAAGAAGGTGAAGAATACTTATTAAAACCAATGAACTGTCCTCACCACTGTATGATATTCCGCAACGAACCTCGTTCGTATAAGGATTTACCTATCAGATATGCAGAGTTTGGAACAGTATATCGTTACGAACAAAGTGGTGAGCTTCACGGATTGACACGCGTTCGTTCTTTTACTCAAGATGATGCTCATATATTTTGCCGTCCAGACCAAGTGAAGGAAGAATTTATAAGAGTAATGGAGATTATAGAAATAATCTTCAAGGCATTGAGTTTTGATAAATTTGAAGCACAAATATCATTAAGAGACCCCGAAAACAAAACAAAATATGTGGGTACAGATGAAAATTGGGCAAAAGCAGAAGCTGCTATTATTGAAGCATGCAAAGAAAAGAATCTTCCAGCAAGAGTGGAATATGGTGAAGCTGCATTCTATGGCCCTAAGTTGGACTTTATGGTGAAAGATGCTATCGGTCGTCGTTGGCAATTAGGTACTATTCAAGTGGATTATAATTTACCAGAGCGTTTTGACCTAGAATATATAGGTAGCGACAACCAAAAACATCGTCCAGTAATGATACACCGTGCACCATTTGGTTCTATGGAACGCTTTGTTGCAGTGCTTATAGAACACACAGGTGGTAAATTCCCATTATGGCTTACACCGGAGCAATTCATCTTGTTGCCAGTGAGTGAAAAGTATGAAGAACAAGCTCGAGAAATGGAAAGAACATTAGATAACTTGGGATTGAGAGGTATTATAGATTTACGTAACGAAAAGATTGGAAAGAAGATTCGTGACGCAGAATTGAAAAAGATACCGTTCATGCTAATATTGGGAGAAAAGGAAGTGACGGAAGGAACGTTGTCTGTACGTCGTCATGGACAAGGAGATTTGGGTAGCATGACACCTCAAGCGTTTGCCGAAATGATAGAACAAGAAATTCAAACGTTATTGTAGGGTAATTAGATACTCTATGAGATAAAAATATTATAATTAAATATAGGAGACAAGAGTTATAGCAACACCTGTAAAACCAATCAAGAAAGCACGTCCTGTAAACAGAGGACCTGTGAAAAAAGAAGCACAACACAAGATCAATGATCTGATAACTTCGCCTGTTGTTCGAGTGGTAGGCGATAATGTTGAATCAGGGATATTCAATATTAAGGAAGCTTTGGAAAAAGCATACGAATTGGGTTTGGATCTTGTAGAGATTTCTCCGTCGGCTAATCCTCCTGTTTGCAAGGTTGTTGATTACCAAAAGTTCATGTATGAATTAAAGAAAAAGCAAAAAGAACAAAAGAGTAAATCAACAAAGGTAGTAATAAAGGAGATACGTTTAGGACCGCAAACGGATGATCATGATTTTGACTTTAAGCTAAATCATGCCATAAGATTTTTGAAAGAAGGCTCAAAAGTAAAAGTGGATGTATTCTTCAAAGGGCGTACTATAGTGTATAAGGAACAAGGTGAGACAATATTGTTGAAGTTTGCTGAGGCGTTGTTGGAGTATGGGAAGCCAGAAAAGATGCCGCAATTGGAAGGTAAACGAATGATGATGATAATTGCTCCTAAGAAATAACAAGACTATATATTCTTTTATATATTAACTTTAAAAACAGTAAGATAATGCCAAAAATGAAATCAAAATCCGCTGCTAAAAAGAGATTTGCTCTTACAGGCACCGGAAAAATTAAAAGAAAACATGCTTACCATAGTCATATTTTGACTAAGAAGGAAACTTGTCAAAAACGTAACTTGACACACACCGGATTGGTAAGTGGAGATGATGAAAGACGCGTAAAAGAAATGCTATTAGCATAACTATATCGCAAGTTAAAGGAGTTATTAACCATTGTTTTAAGCACAAAAGAGCTTGTGTGAAATCAAGCCGCTGAAACGAAAAAAAATTAAAAGATTATGCCAAGATCAGTAAACGCTGTTGCTTCAAGAGCACGCAGAAAAAAAATCTTAAACCGTACCAAAGGGTATTGGGGTAGAGGTAAAAATGTATGGACCGTTGCCAAAAATAAATGGGAAAAAGGTCAACAATATGCATACCGTGATAGAAAATGTAAGAAAAGAGAATTTCGTTCTTTGTGGATTAACCGTATCAATGCAGGTTGTCGCTTGAATGGTATTTCTTATTCTGTGTTTATGGGCGAAGTTCATAAAGCTAATATTGAGTTGAATCGTAAAGTTTTAGCCGACCTAGCTATGAACCATCCTGAAGCTTTCACTGCCGTTGTAAAAATGGTAAAAAAGTAAATCAACCGAGTTATAAACATTCAAACATTTTTATGTCATGGGAAAAACAGAATTAATGCAATATGTAGAAAATTTGGTTGAACGTAAAGAGTTCCCAAATTTCAAAGCTGGTGATACCATTACTGTTCATTATAAGATCCGTGAAGGAAACAAAGAACGTATCCAACAATTCCAAGGCGTTGTATTGCAACGTTCAGGAAGTGGTTCTACAGAAACTTTTACAGTTCGTAAAATTTCTAGTGGTGTAGGTGTAGAAAGAATATTTCCTATAACTTCACCTTTTATCGAGCAAATTGACCTTAACAAGCAAGGTGTTGTTCGTAGAGCTCGTATTTTCTACTTAAGAGGATTGACAGGAAAGAAAGCTCGTATCAAAGAAAGAAGAAGATAGTTCGTTTTTTGATAAAAGAGTATATAGTAAAAGGGTATCCTCGAGTTTTGTGGATACCCTTATTTTTATAGTTAGTCTTCATTTTCTTTCCAGCCTTGAGCTCTAAGTTGAATAGTAGTGTTTTGTGGTGTTACCATATTTATCCCAGAGTTCTTGTCTGTTATGTGTCCTATAATATGAATCTCTTTACTGTCTTTGATTTTTTCATAGTCAGATTGTTTAATAGTGAATAGCAGTTCATAATCTTCTCCTCCATTTAGTGCATTGGAAACTGGAAGCATTTCTCCGAATTGGCTACAAACCATAGTAGTAGCATAATCTATAGGAATTTTCTCTTCATATACTTCGCATCCTACGTTAGAAGCTTTGCATATTTGCATCATATCTGATGCTAATCCGTCTGATACATCAATCATAGACGTTGGAACAATGTTTTTTTCGGCTAAGAATTTTATAATATCTAGTCGTGGTTCTGGTTTTAAATAACGTTCTAGTACGTAGTCATAAGATGCTAAATCAGGTTGGTAGTTAGGATTGGCTTTGTATGTAACTTTTTCTCTTTCTAATATGAGTAATCCTGAATAAGCAGAACCTAAATCGCCGCTGACACATATAAGGTCGTGGATATTGGCACCATTTCGATATGTTATTTTGTC
>JAFZEK010000019.1 GCA_017560705.1 Bacteroidales bacterium
CATGAATATGAACCACCAATGGCTTCCCACTAATACGATGTACTACAACACCCGCAGGATAAGTCAACCAATCATGGCAATGGATAACATCGAAGGAATAGGACTTTGCAATGATCTTTGCCACTACTGCATATCTATCTACTTCGGCATAAAGGTTTGCACCATAGCCGCCTGTAAAACTAAAACATCCGTTTTGACAAGAAACAGAACTTGCTATCCTAGTTTGATTCTCAAAATAAAAATATTCTTGTTCAGTTTGGTAAGGAATTAATTTCGAATCGACTTCTACGTAAGTAAAACAATGAGACATATCTTCGGCATTCGACACCCTCACAGTATTAGCACCTACTACACGTGCCACGTCGGAGTTCTCGTCGCCAAAAGATTTAGGCACAACAAAAATAATATCGCACCCTAATCGAGACAACGCACGTGTAAGCCCATAACAAGCCGTTCCCAAGCCACCTGTGATATGTGGGGGAAACTCCCATCCAAACATTAATACAGTCATATTTATTATTTTTGAAATATAAACCGCCAATAGGGATAAAAGTTTCCGCAACTCTCACTTTTTTTTCCGAAAAAACAGCTCAAGCAAATTCTAAAAATTCCTCACTTTGAAACATTTCATTTCAACTTTTCGGCTAAAAAGAAATTATAAAAAAACTGGCAGATCATACAATCTGCCAGATAAAATATCCATGAAAACACATTATCATCGTCTCATCACTCTTCCTGTTCCCGGAGAGTCTTTTGTTATATCAGGATCGCCTAGATAGAGCACATTACCACTGCCAAACATCTTGCAATCCAAATCGTCAACAGCATATACAAATATATTACCACTGCCCGACACTTCACAACTGCAATCAAACACAGCACAATTTTCCATGTTTATCTTTCCGCTACCAGCTATAAGCAGTTTTCCTTTTTCGGCCTTGCCAACCACTATAATGTCGCCACTGCCAGTATTTTCCACTTCTAAGTTCTTTACCGTAATGGCTTTCATGCTAAGCACCTTTCCGCTACCTTTGTTCTCAATACGTAGCTTATGACTCTCTATCGGTGTTAGCACTTCGAAAATTCCAGTCCCTTCGTTTACAACCTTTTCCAATGCGTATGAACTAATTTTCACCACAAAACGTGTAGGAGCTATCTTTGTATGCTTATACTCTTTCTTAGGAGCTATAACCAACGTGTTTACATCCACTACAAAGTCATAAACATCAAAGAGGTTCTTATCCAAAGTTACAGACATCACATCGGGAGCTTCCGCTTGAGAATACTGCACATCCACGTTGCCACGTATTTCTATCTTATTAAAATCTCCAACATCTATACGACGAGTGATAACATTCTTGTCGCCCTTCAATGTTACGTCTTTTTGAGGAGAAACACTCGGCTTTTTGCCAGCAACACACAATCCTACATGTGCCACACTAAACATCACGGCAAATAAAACCATTGACATTAAATTCTTTCTTTTCATCGGTTTAGTTTTTATTATTAATACTTTTCCATCACTCACCATTATCACCCTCCACTAAATCATTATAAACTCCTGAATACAAAATTTATTATCCTTCGGTTATATTTTCTAGCATATCTTCTTCCACAGTCATTTGTAGTATGACAGACAATGCTTCTATCTTCACACCGAAGTTTCCATCTTTATTGTCGGTTATCAAAACGCCTTCCACATTTTCATAACCTTTCTTAAGCACTCGCACTTTGCTGCCCTTCTTTAAGGAATTTATATTCTTAACATGTAATTCATTGCCAGCAGCAATAAGCTTGCGTATTGCATATATTTCTTCGTCGGACACTATACCCACAGTATCATTGAAGCGAATGGCAAAAGATACACCTTTTTCGTGCTCCAAAGTAAAAAGCTGATTGGCATATATGCGTACAAACAAGTACGAAGTGAACAGCGGAAACTCTTTCCACACTCGACGGTCGTGCCATTCTCTTAAAAGTCGCTGCAAAGGCAAATACACCTCGTAACCCTTAAGCTCTAACTCTTTAGCCACCGCCTTTTCGTGCCTCGGATACACATAAACAGCCACCCACTGCGGGCGTATATTATTCAACATAATTTATTTATTCTCCTATACTATATTATCTACGCACCTGTTCCCTATCTCTTTATGTAAGACAAGAAATCCAAATCCAACGAAATACTCATAAACATAGTCATCTTCCACACATCAGTCTTTTGGTCGTCAATAGAATAACCGGCAGGCAACTTATCACCTTCTTTCAACCCATCTACCAAAGCCTCATACTCGGCTATGTTAGCACCTACTGCCAAATGAAAGAAATCCAAGAACTTAAAGCTAGGACCTACATAGAAATTCTTAAACAAATTAGAACCGCCAAATCCAATATAGAATCCTAAATCGTATGAGAAATCTTGGTCGAAACGCTTAACTCTCACCACCGACGATGAGTCCGTTTGCACCTTGGTATTGAAAACATTGGTCAAATCCCACAACATAACCGAAGCACCTGTTATGAAATCAAATTCCACTGTGCCAGCATTTTTGTTAGTTATCTTATATTCTGTAGTAATGCTTCCATCAGGTTTTTCTATTTGAACAGGACGAGTAGTCCACGATGGAGTGCGATAAAGTCTCATAGCAAGCCCTTGAATAACACGCACCTTCTTCTTCTTATTTGTAGATTGTTTTATCTGAGCTTCAGCCTCTCTTGCACGTTGCTCGGTATACTTCAACGCCTCATTGGTTTTCAATATAGTGCGTTCAGCCTCGTTGAGCTTCATTCTCAAAGTATCTGCAAGCAACTGATAATGTTTGCGTTCTATGCTAACTTTTTGATAGTCCTCCATCTGCTTATCTAACGACAACTCTTTCTCGCTTATATTCTTTTGCAAATACTCTATCTCTCTAGATTTGGCTTCAATACTCACATTCTTAGCTTCCAAAAGCCCTTCTAGCTTCACTTTGTCCACATTGGAAGTGCCTATAGCCTCCTGATACAATCTTTCTTTTTCATTGAAAAGCTTTTCTTTATCTTGCAAAGCCAAAACTTTTTCTTCCAAAAGAGAGTTTTTCTCTTCAAGCTTCTTTTGGAATGAAGCATTAGAAAGGAACAACGAATCGCAAAGAGTTTCCAAATAAACTATACGAAGTCTTTGTTTTTCATTAGATTGTGAAAGAGTAGCAATCTCTGCATTCAACGAATCCACTATGGCCGATTTATTATTCAAATCGCCAACAGACAGTGCCAACAAATCTCTTTCCTTCTCTAAATCAAATATTTTCAGATTAAGCGCCGCACGACTTTGCTCCAAACTATCCACCACTCGCAATATAGAATCAATGTACACGACATCTGATTGCGAGCTACCAATCTTCTTTTCAAGTTCAGCTATCTCGTTCAAAAACAACAACGAATCGTTGTAATACTTTTGAACAATAGAGTCAAATTTTTCCTTTGGAATCATCAAACTTTCCACCGAATCAGGTGTTATAGTAGCGTTTTCCAAATTGAACACCATATCGTTATCGGTGTCTATTTTTATGCTGCTTTGCAAAGAATCCACAGTTTGCCCATTGCAAAACATCGTTGGCAAAAATGCCAAAAGCACAGAAAGCTTCAAAATCTCCTTTATTTTCATAACATCAAAATAAAACAAACTAGCTGATTACAAAAAGGATAATCCCCTTTTCGCAATCATCATAACATATTCTTTAGCTTTGCAAAGGTACACCTTTTTATTGAATGTTGTTCTTGCCTACATCTAGTTTTTTCAACATTCAGCACCTTACTATTAGTTATTAGCATGATACAAAGAATATAAGAAAATGCGTTGATGTAAATCTTTTGTCCCAACGCACTTCCCTATATTAATATAGTAAACAGCAATCAAACGCCCGCTAATCGTTATTCATAAAACATGATTCGTGCAAGAAATTCAATAATTTCTTGGACATCATCACATTATCAGCCTTCTTATACCTTATTTGAGTAAAAATTTGAGCCAAGTTTTCGGTATTATTCACCTTCACCATTTCTTTGGAGAAAGGCAGATTTTCCTTTTCTTCAAAAATGCGATTTATGTCGCTATCGCTGTAGTCATTATAGCGTTCGTAATGCACCACACCCTCTAGCGGCAAACGCTCTGTAAGCTCAGGCATTTCGTCGGGATAACCAACTGTAATAGTGGTTACAGGCACTACACCCTTGGGCAATTCTAAGAAATTGGCAATTTCGGGAGCATTATATAGTACAGTTCCTAAATAGCAAAAGCCCAAACCCTCTGCTTCAGCAGCCACACATATATTTTGAGTCACAATAGTAGCATCAACCACACCGGTAGCAAACCACAAAAAATTGTCGTAGGCAGTGCCGGCATTTCTAAGCATACACCATTTATGGTAGCGGTTAATATCCACACATACAGTAACTACCGCACCAGCATCTACCACCATCTTTTGACCAAAATGATGCTTAGCCAATTCTTTTTTTCGCTCAGCGTCCTGTGTTACTACTATACTATATATTTGCATATTCCCCGTATTAGAGCCTCTAACTCCAGCTTCCAAAATACGATTCAGCTTTTCCTTTTCTATTGATTGAGCCTTATATTTTCTTATTGACCTATGTTGCAACAACAAATCTATCGTGTTCATTTCTTTGATTTTTACTTTATTACACTAAATAATTAATACGTTCACGCACTCTGCAAATATACAGTTTTTTCTCGAATATACTATCTTTTTTTGCTTGACAAAAACGATAAAACAACGCGCCCTTGCCTACACAAAAAATACCTCTACCCTACTATAACAATATAAAACAAGAACTTACAAAGAAAAACAGAACAAAATATTCCATCAAACCACTCACAATAAATTATATACACAACAGTGTATTTTTGCCAAGATATTAGCTAACAAAAAGAGCACCTCAAATGTTAAAGAAAATCTTTATATGTTAAACAGATTTTCCTCCACCACTATTTTAATCCAAAAACATCGCGATACAGATGAAAATACATCACGATATAAATAAAAAAACATCGGGATTGAGATGCAAGAAGACCCGGGTTTCAACACAAAAGTCCCCTATTTCGAATGAAAAAACACCTAGGTTTCGTAAAAGAAGAAGAATACTAAGAAAATAAGAGCTTCAGGATAGAAACAACTATCACTGATAATCAACAATATAAAACAACATCTCTCCGAGAATCGTTTATTTTAAAAAAAAAGAATGATACACCTCTTTTACGCGAATTTTAGGCGTTAAACAAAGCAGAGTTAATATCACACAATTTAATTAATACCTTAAAAAGAAAACTTCCCAAATAGCACAGTCGTACACTACGAACACAACACATGGAATAAACGAGTATTAAACTACTAAAAACCAAACTAGTAAAAACAAAAATAATATTCTCATAAGAAAAAATATTTTCGACACATGCAATTTTTTTATTATTTACGGCACTAAATACACGGCAAAAGAAAGAAATAATGCACAGAAAAGAGAAAACGAAGATTGATATTCCGCAAAAAGAAAAATATAAAAAAGCATGTTTTGCACAGAAAAAAAAGAAAATAAATTTTACATTTACGAAGTGTTTTTCAACGATATACGAATTTCGCAGAATTTCACTACGTTAAAAACCGAGATATTAATAACGAAATTGAAGATACATCATACTATTATATAAAAATATTTGTGTATCTTTGCAAAGTAAAAATAGTAAACAAATATAGAAAAACAAATGACAAAGAGAAGTAAACTCGTTTGTGCAGCAGCAATAGCTTTGGCTATTTTTTCCAACCTAAATGCACAAATAAGCTATGGTGGTTCACCACGTTTTTTGAACCAAAAATCGATAGACTCTAAAGCTATCGTAGCTTTAAGTAAGATAAACAACGACACATACTTAGACGAAGATGTGGCAGAAAAAGGCTCTGCAATGCGTGTTGGCGTTGTGCAAAAAGTCAATTTTTCTAATCTAAAAGATGGAGTAACAGATATTTTAGATAATGGCGACCGCATTTGGCGACTTACCATAAAATCCGAAGGAGCTACTTTCATGAACACAAGCTTCAAAACTTTCAACATACCGGCAGGTGCTGAACTTTTCATCTACGACGAAACAAAAGAGTTCGTTTTGGGAAAATTCACCATGGAAAGTGCATTGGAAGACGGCAAATTCTACACTCAATCCATACCTGGAGATGAGATAACTTTGGAATATTATGAACCATACGAAGTAGCTGGAAAAGGTGTTTTGGAAATAGACGAAATAGGTCATGGCTACAAAGATATGTTCCAAATGATGGATTTTGCAAACGAAGCAAAAGGACCTCACGGATATGCTGATGGCGATTGTCACATAAACGTTGCTTGTCCAGAAGGCGACGAATGGAGAGACCAAATACGCTCCGTAGTTCATTACCAAATAGGTGCAGGTGGCTACCTTTACATGTGTTCGGGTGCCCTTATCAACAACACTGCCAAGGACAAAACCAACTATGTGCTTTCAGCTCACCACTGCCAAGATTTAAATGTAAGCATAACATCGTTCGTTTTCTACTTCAACTATCAAACCACTGAGTGCGAAGGCAGAACAGGAACATATCAAAACAGCGTAATTGGCGGAGACATAATAGCTAAAAACTCTGCTACCGACTTTTTGCTACTAAAGATAAGAAGAGCAATACCAGAAAGCTACAACGTACACTACGCCGGATGGTCTAGAGCAACCACAGCCCCTGGAATAGGAGCCGGAATCCACCACCCTGGCGGCGACTGGAAGAAAATAAGCATACCGGCTAGCGTTACAAGTCAAAACGGAAACTTCTGGGCTGTAGTATGGATAGCAGGAGACAACAACAAAGGTGTTACAGAACAAGGTTCGTCAGGTTCGCCTATATTTGATGCCAATGGTCGCATTGTAGGTCAATTATACGCAGGTGTAAGTAGCTGCGACAACCTAAGCTCGTCATCAGCACTTTACGACATATATGGCAAGTTCAACAGATCATGGGCATTAGGAACTACAGCCGAAAAACGCCTATCCGATTGGTTAGACCCTCTAGGAACTAATGTTATGCAATTAGATGGTATCGACTGGAACTATGAAGCCGATTCTGCTGTGGGAATAAACAGTATAGACGCTAAAAACATAATGAGCGTATACCCTAACCCATCTTCTAATGGAATATTCAACATAGACATCGACGAAATGGGTATGGCACAATACAGCATTTACGA
>JAFZEK010000142.1 GCA_017560705.1 Bacteroidales bacterium
AGAGCGATAGCAACATCGACGAAGTCAACCACGCAAAAGTTCTTTTATTTCATGATAACATTTCTTAGAACGTGGAATTTTTAGAAGTTGCCTATAGTATTATAGTATAGTAACGAGGCACTCTTTGGCGATTAAAATTTGCAACAACGAAAAAGAATTTTCCAGAAAAAACATTCTAAAAGCAAACAAGAACTAAACACATTATATACAAACTATTACACACAACAGCAGAACTTCCCTACCGCCACATTCCACCACACCCGGGTATAAATTCTTTTTTGGTATAGCATGGTGCGATTAAGCCCCGGGTCTCGTGGAATGTGAGTTGCACAGCATCGGCAAAAGCTAAATTATTTATAGCAACTTCTAAAAATTGCTTTGTAAGTGATTTACGGAATTTTCTTGAGAAGATTTCTACTTTCTTTTGACCCATCATAGCGGGCTATGCGACCCCAAAAGCAATAGAAAGATTTCAAGAAAAAACGTAAACGTTGCGAGTAAGCGAGTAAAAAGCAATACCTCAGCATTAGCATTTTAGAGCGATAGCAACATCGACGAAGTCAACCACGCAAAAGTTCTTTTATTTCATGATAATATTCCTTAGAACGTGGAATTTTTAGAAGTTACCACAAGACAAAATCACTCTTCCTTCCCAGAGCTTAGCGACATTACAAAATCCCTCAGGAGTCCGCTTTATCTGCATCGTGATGTAGATAAATTTACATCACGAGGAAAATTTCACCGCATCGCGATGTAAATTCATAGCCCTCACCTGATAAAATTTATTTCAATTTGCTTGGAATTTTCATACCGTTAAAGTCGTTTTTCGTTGTCAAAACGGCAGTAAAAACGTCTTTCATCGGACTTTATTACCCATCTATTCCGAAAAATAAAACACCAACAACTATCATCATTTTTTGCTTTATCCGAAATTCTTCTCTACACCTTATCACACTATACATCTGGTCATTAGGAAAGTCTATCAGCCATGTATTTAAAAATAAAAAACGACTAGGATAGGTATACATAATTGCCATTGAAAATTATTTTTGCCTCTAGCGTCCAAAAATCGAAATATTTTGCGTACATTTGCAAAAAAAACAGATGAGCAGAATATTGGCAATAGATTATGGTCAGAAAAGAGTGGGCTTAGCAGTCAGCGACACTTTGCAAATAATAGCAACGCCACTCACAACGGTTGGGGTACACGAATGTATTCCATTTTTAAAAGATTATTGCAGCCGCGAGGATGTGAGCTGTTTCGTTGTGGGAGAAGCAAAGCAACTGAATAACAACCCTAGCGAATCGGCCAAATATATTGAGCCTTTTGTTCAACTACTAAAAAAGACTTTTCCCGACAAGGAAGTGGCTAGAGTGGACGAACGTTTTACTTCCAAAATAGCATTCCAAAGCATGATAGATTCGGGCATTGGGAAAAAGCAAAGACGAGATAAAGCATTGGTAGACACGATAAGTGCTACACTGATTTTACAAACTTACATGGATACTATAAAAAAATAAACATACAATGATATTGAATATTGTCGGATATGGTTGCCCCGTGCTTAAGAAGGTGGCAGAACCAATAGATAAAGATTATCCAAAACTACAGGAACTAATAGATGATATGTTCGAAACAATGTATCATGCTGATGGAGTGGGATTAGCAGCTCCTCAAATCAACTTATCAATTCAGTTGGTAACCATAGGTTATCGCCCATACGATGAAGCTACAGACACCTTTGGTAAAAAGGTGGAACGCGTGTTCATCAACCCTCAAATATTAGAAGAAAAAGGAGAGAAAACTTATTTCAACGAAGGTTGTTTGAGCATTCCAGAAATACACGAAGACGTGCTAAGGCCTGAATCTGTGGTAGTAAAATACTTTGATAGAAACTTTGAAGAACATACTGAAGAACTTACAGGCATGTTGGCACGCATTGCCCAACACGAAATAGACCACTTGAATGGAGTCGTTTTCGTGGATCACCTTAGCCCCATACGCAAAACCTTGTTAAAAAGAAAGCTAAACGACGTGGTTGGCGGCAAAGTTCCTACAAGATACAGAATGAAATTTGCTAAGAAGAAATAACACCTATTTAACTTACACTGAGATGAAAAGAGTATTTATATCTGTTATAGCAATCATCTTATTGGTTGCTTGCACATCCAACAGAGATAAGGCTTTGAATGAGATAAAAGAGTATGAAAGCTCTATAGATATTCAAAATACGAAGGTGGTTTTAGAAGTGGGCGAAAATTTGATAAGGCTATACACACAGTTTGCCAAAGATTTTCCAGCCGATTCTTTAGCCCCTATGTACCTGATGAAGAGTGCTGATGTGGCAGCTAACATTAATAGAAGTGATTTATCCATCAAATATTTGGAC
>JAFZEK010000143.1 GCA_017560705.1 Bacteroidales bacterium
ATATAGGTCAAAAAAAGCATGGCAACGTTTGCTTATAATATCCGGTGGTGTTCTTGTAAATTTCCTAGTAGCAATGTTTATCTATATTGGAGTGTTGTTTCATTGGGGTGAAGCAAAATTGCCAGTGCAAAATGCTCTTATGGGTTACAACTATGCAAAAGTGCTTCAAGATAACGGATTTATAAATGGCGATATTATACTAGCTGTTAATGGTGAATCAACACCAGCGATAGCTGATATTGTGGAAAAATTATTCATTGATGGAGCTACTGATGTTACTTTGCGTAGAGATGGTAGAGACACTACTATTTTGTTGCCATCGGATTTCCAAAGACGACTATTAGCAGAAATAGACCCAGATGATGATAATTTATTAGAAGTTCGTTTTCCATTTATTATAAAAGATTTTGTGTCAGGTTCAGTAGCTGAAAGAGCTGGTATGCAGATAGGTGATAGCATTGTATCATTGAACGACACAATGACTTTGACTGCAGTAGAAGTAATGTCGAAATTGCCAAATTATGCAGGCAAAGAAATAAAGATTGGTTTTTACAGAGGTGGAGAATTGATGTCTCTTAATGTTCAGTTAGATGCTAATGCTAAGATAGGTGCGTATTTGAAATCTCCAACAGAAATATATGATACATATATAGTAAAATACGGATTTTTTGAAGCAATACCAGCTGGTATAAATATGGGATTGGAGACATTGGGAACTTATGTGAAGTCTTTGAAACTAATCTTTACTAAGGAAGGTTTGTCTCAACTAGGTGGATTTGGTTCTTTAGGAACTTTATTCCCTGAAACTTGGGATTGGGCTAGATTTTGGAATATGACAGGATTTTTATCCATTATATTGGCTTTCATGAATATTATTCCTATTCCGGGGTTGGACGGTGGACATGTAGTGTTTACACTATATGAGATAATAACTCGTCGTAAACCGAGCGATAAGTTTTTAGAGTATGCACAAAGTGTGGGAATGATATTATTGCTTGCACTTATGGTGTTTGCAAATGGAAACGATTTATTCCGCTGGCTAGTAGATAAATTTTAGTTGATGAAAAAGGTAGATAGGCTCATATTACGCTCCTTTGTAGGTCCGTTGGTGCTTACATTCCTATTGTCTGTATTTGTTTTACTTATGCAGTTCTTGTGGAAGTACATTGACGATATGGTAGGCAAGGGCTTAGATTTTTGGATAATAGCACAGCTATTGTTCTATGCTTCGGCTACTTTTGTACCGATGGCTTTGCCTATAGCAACGCTCTTTGCATCCATAATGACAATGGGAAACTTTGGAGAGAAATATGAGCTTATAGCTATGAAAGCAGGTGGCATCTCTATAAAAAGGGCAATGATGCCTATGGCTCTTATGGTGATGCTTCTCACGGGTGTGGCATTTTATTTTGCCAATAATATAATGCCAGTAGCTGTGTTGAAATATAAAATGACATTATATGATGTCACTAGAAAAAAGCCTGCACTAAATATTAAACCTAGTGAGTATTATTCTGGAATAGATGGTTATGTAATTCGTGTAGATGAAAAAGGCAAGGATGATAAGGATTTAAAGAACATAACTATATATGACCACTCAGAAGGGATGGGAAATGTGAGTGTTACTGTTGCCAAGACTGGAAAGATGACAGTTACAGAAGATGAAAGATATTTAGTGTTTGACCTCTTTGATGGCTATTCTTATATGGAGAATATAAAAGGAGACAATTTCTTTCATCGTCCGATGACGAGAGTGAAATTTGCTGAACAAACAATGCAGTTTGATTTGTCGGCTTTTGCTTTCAATAAAACTGATAAGGATTATTTTAAGGGTAGTTATCAGATGATGAATGTATCTCAGTTAAATGAGGCAATAGATACCTTGTTGTTGAAACGAAAAGGAAAGATAGGAGAGTTTAAAGAAACGGTTGTTAAGCATCTTTGCAAAGGAGATGTATTCAAAGATAATGTAGAAGCATCGATGTGTGATTTGGCATTTTTGGATATGGACAATCTTCCACACTATCAAAAAGCAAGGATAAAAGAAAGGGCTATGCATTCTGCTCGTACTGTAAATGAGGATATAGCAATGTATAGTCAAATGTTGCAAAACGACCAAGAGTATATCAATAGGCACGCAATTGAATGGCATCAAAAATATACGCTTTCTATAGCTTGTTTGGTGTTGTTTTTGATAGGAGCTCCATTTGGTTCTATTGTTCGCAAAGGGGGATTGGGTTTGCCTATGGTAGCTTCTGTAATATTTTTTGTTTTGTACTATGTAATCAACACTATATGTATAAAAGCTATTAGAGAAGCCGCTATGCCACCTATAGGGATGTGGATTTCGACAGTAGCATTGCTTCCGCTGGGTTTGTTTTTAACTATTAAAGCGACAACGGATTCTTCGGTGTTTGACAAATCAACATGGAGTAAAATACTCCAAAAGCTATTTGGGAATATATTTAAATCAAAGGTTTGCAGAAAATAAAATAAGAGAGTATGAAAGTATTACAGCTATGTAATAAACCCCCTTATCCTCCCGTTGACGGAGGAACGATAGCTATGAATAGCATAACGCAGGGGTTATTAGGAGAAAAATGTTTAGTTCGAGTATTGTCGGTTTGTTCAGACAAACATCCTGTAAATAAAGCGTTATTGACAGAAGATTATATAGAGAAAACAAGATTTGAATCAGTTTACATTGATTTGAATATAAAAATATTAGATGCATTGTTGTCTCTTTTTTTAGGAGAGTCTTATAATGTGAAACGCTATGAAAGCAAGGATTTTTCGATGAAACTAGTTTCTATTTTGAAAGCTGAAGAATTCGATATAATTCATGTGGAAAGTATATTTCTTACACCTTATTTACCTTTAATACGTAGATATTCTAATGCTAAAGTTGTATTAAGAGCTCATAATGTAGAGCATTTGATATGGAAAAGAGTAGCGAAATGTACCAAAAATATCTTTAAAAGATGGTATATTAAAAAGCTGTATTTAGCATTGAGATTATATGAATTAGAACATATAGGAAAATATGATGGAATAGCTTGCATAACACATAAAGATGTAGACTATTTCAAGTCTAATGGGTGTAAAAGACCTATAGAGTCTATACCGTTTGGCATCATAGCACCAGATATTATGGATAATGTAGACGAAGAGCCAAACTCTTTGTTTCACATTGGTTCTATGGATTGGATTCCCAATTTGGAGGCTGTGGATTGGTTTTTGAACGAAGTTTGGAATAAAGTACATGCAGAGTTGCCAATGGCACGTTTGTATTTGGCTGGACGTAAGATGCCGCAGCACCTAATGAAGATGGATTGTCCTAATGTGTCGGTGATAGGAGAAGTTCCAGATGCGATGTATTTCATAGAAAGTAAGAAGATAAATATTGTACCATTGCTTTCAGGAAGTGGGATACGAGTGAAGATAATAGAAGCAATGTCGGTAGGAAAGACAGTTATTTCCACGACAGTGGGTGCTGAAGGCATAGATTATACCGATGGCGTTGATATTTTGATAGCAGATACGCCAGAAGATTTTGTACGTCAGATAAAGCGATGCTTAGAAGATGATGATTTCTGTACAACGATAGGAAGGAATGCTTTTAACTTAGTCGCGACTCATTATAATAATGAATTATTGACGAAAAAATTACTCTCTTTCTATGATGCTTTGTTGGACAGAGATGAGTAAAAAAAGCATATTTTCTAGTTTTAGAAGCCTCCAATAGAGTGAAAAATACTCATTATTGGGAAAGTAAATGAAATAATTTTTTCGAATGAATGATATTGAATATCATTTTATTGTACAAATAAAATCAGAAAAAATAAAATATGCTTTTTTAGATTGAAAAAAACTGTGTATATTTGCAAACTCAAATAAAACAATAAACAATACGAAAAAAATACATATTTAAAAATGAAAAACAGTAAAATACTTCAGATTGCTTTGGGTGTTGTTATAGTAGTTCTTGCAGTAGCTCTTTATAACAGCATAATGAAACCTATTCGTTTTGATAACGAATATATCCTGCGTAGAGATGCAGTAGTTGTAAAATTGAAAGAAATAAGAAACTTGCAAGAAGTTTATAAGATGACTTACGGTCATTATGCAAATGACATTGATTCTTTAGTTTTAGGATTGCAAGAAGGTTCGTTGCCAGTGGTAAAAAAATATGGTAATGTTCCAGATGAAATGACAGAAGCTGAAGCTTTGCAAAAAGGAATTATCCGTCGTGATACAGTTTATATGAATCCTTTGGAAAAGATGAGAGAAGAAGGAAAAACTGCAATGACAGATGCTCAATTAGCTAAATTGAAGTATGTTCCTTATACTGATAATAAAACATTCGAAATGCGTTCTCGTTTTGTAGAAAAGAGCGGTTTTGATGTTCCAGTGTTCGAAGTAAGTGTTCATCTATCTGTTTTATTGGCTGATTTAGATCAACAAGACGTGAATAATAAGATAGCAGAGTTGAAACAAGCTAATAAATTCCCTGGTTGGAAAGTTGGTGATTTTAATGAACCTATTACTGACGGTAACTTTGAATAATAATTGATTATGGTATCTTATTTTGTAAATAATCAAGTAATAGCCGAAAATTTATATTCGGATGATTGTCAGAAGAAATTATCCATTTGTTTAGAAACAAATGGATTTTCTTTTACAGTTATTAATGCTGATAAGAAAATGTTGGCATTTGGAGATATAGTGTGTAATTTCCCTAACACGTTATCTCAAATAATATCTTTGATAAAACAAATTTTCTCAGATCTTCGTGTTGATTTCGTTGTTATGGACGAAGTTGAGCTTATTGTTATGTCCAATAAGTATACTTGGATTCCGGGTCATCTTTTTGAAGCTTCTCATGCTAGAGAATATTTCAATCTAGTTACTCCTTTGGAAGTAAGAGAACTTGTTTGTCATGATTATTCAGAAAAAATACAAGCATATTCTGTTTTTGCTTATGCAGATACCATTATATCCGCTTTCAAAGTGGCTATCCCTGGTATTAAGATAAGAAGTCAACAGTCGAAAATGGTGGAAAGTTCGCTGCTAGATAGAAGTAAATCCAAGTCTGTAATTTATGTTTATGTTAGTAAGAAAAGCTTGGATGTATGCGTGTTTAGTAATAAGAACTTTGTCCTTTCCAATTCCTACGTTCATGAAACTACAGATGATATTGTTTACTATTTGTTGTTGATAGAAAGACAATTGAATCTTAATAGTGAAAATGTAGAAGTACATATTTCGGGAGATATAGATAGAAAAGCTTTCACTTATATGGAAAAATTCTTCAATAAATTATTCTTGTATAGTGGAAATGACAGCGTAAGTTTCTCTGCCGATGAAATGTATAAAATACCTTTGTACAAATATTCATTGTTCTTAGGATAGTATATGAGGATTATAACTGGTACATTAAAAGGAAGGCGTTTAAATCCTACAGAGAATCTGCCTGTGCGTCCAACTACAGATATGGCTCGTGAATCATTGTTCAATATTTTGAACAATTTTGTAGATTATGAAGAGCTATCTGTTTTGGATTTGTTTTCAGGTACGGGTGCTATATCTTTCGAGTTTGTTTCGCGTGGTGCTAAAGATGTTACTGCCATTGAGATAAATCCGAAGTGTGTGGATTTTATAAAGAAAACTGCTCAAAATCTTAATGTAAACAATCTACATGTAGTGAGAGCTGATGTTTTTGACCTTATTAAACGTGCATATAAGAAGTTCGATTTGGTTTTTGCCGACCCTCCTTATCAGTTGGAAACATTATCCTCTATTCCTAATCTTATATTTGAAAAGGAATTGTTGAAAGAGGATGGTGTTTTCGTGTTAGAGCATTCTAAAGAGCATTCTTTTGAAGATAATCCTTATTTTTGGCAACACAGAAAGTATGGTAAAGTGAACTTTACCTTTTTTAGAAAAACTGTTGATGAGTAGTTTTTACTCTTTTCAGCAATGAATGGAATATTGTTTTTAGTAATAGTATAAATTGAAATTAAGATGAAAGCTGTAGTAAAAACGAATTTTAATTTTCCTAAGCAAGTAAGCTTGTATGAAGGAAAAGTTCGTGATGTTTATAATATAGAGGATAAGTATTTGGCAATGGTTGTATCTGACCGCATATCTGCATTTGATGTTGTGTTGCCAAAGGGTATACCTTTCAAAGGTCAAGTATTGAATCAAATAGCTGCAAAGTTCTTGGATGCTACCGCTGATATTGTACCGAATTGGAAGCTTGCTACTCCTGACCCAATGGTAACTGTGGGTAGAAAATGTGAACCTTTTAAGGTTGAGATGGTGATTCGTGGTTATTTGGCTGGTAGTTCTTGGAGAGAGTATAAGGCTGGAAGCAGAACATTATGTGGTGTGGCTTTGCCTGAGGGAATGGTGGAAAACCAAAAGTTTCCTACTCCTATTATTACTCCTACAACTAAGGCTGACGAAGGTCATGATGAAAATATTTCCAAGGAAGAGATAATATCCCAAGGTTTGGTTTCTAAGGAAGATTATGAACAACTAGAAAAGTATACTTATGCTCTTTTCCAAAGAGGTACTGAAATAGCTGCTAAGCAAGGATTGATTTTGGTGGATACTAAGTACGAGTTTGGTAAGGTTGGTGATAAAATATATTTGATAGATGAAATTCACACTCCTGATTCTTCTAGATATTTTTATGCCGAAGGCTATGAAGAACGTTTGAAGAACGGTGAAAAACAACGTCAGTTGTCTAAAGAGTTTGTTCGTGAATGGTTGATGGAAAACGGTTTCCAAGGAAAAGAAGGACAACAAGTGCCTGAGATGACTGAAGAGTTTATTGCTCAAGTATCAGAAAGATATATTGAACTTTATGAGTGTATTGTTGGAGAAAAGTTTGTAAAAGCTGATTCTGAAAACGATATTGAAAAGAGAATAGAAACTAATGTTGTAGATTTTTTTAAGACTTTGTAAGTCCTTTTTTATTGATAACTATATGAAGCCGAATTTATATTTTTATAAGTTCGGCTTTATTGTTCAGATATTTGTAGTATGTTATTCTAGATGTATTTTATGCTTCGTAGGTGTCATTACAAAATGTAAACTACGGTTTATGAAGATTAAGTTTATAGATTTGTTTTTTTCTAGGGGATACCTAGGTGGCTTATATGCTTCTTATTTCTAGAATATTGAGATATAATTTTATTGTTGAAGTTTTATTTATTTATGAAGAAAGTATTTTTATCTGTAATATGTTGTTTTGCTGTGATATGTGTCATGGCCGGGAATAAGGATTCCTTGTTGCTTGTAAAGGCAACTTGGAATGTGGATACGCTTTCGCAAGGTGTGATTCTCAAGAAAGTGCATTTCAAAAACCGTGAATATATGAATAGTAATCAACATATTTGTGTGTTGGAAGTGCAGGCTAATGCTACTTCTTGTTTGGAGTTTGCTTATGCTCCAAATGGTGATTATACTTCAGCTATGGCAAAGAAAAAGAATGCTTTAGCGGCTGTGAATGGTAGCTTTTTTGATATGGATAGAATGAACCCAATATGTTTTTTGCGTATTGATGGTAAAGATGTTGGCGAAAACACCAACAAAAACACTCCCTATCGTAAGTATTATCAATATGGAACATTGGTGCTTACTGATGGTGGACGACCTAAAATCTTGAAAACAGATAGTTTGCGTGTTTGGGAAAAATCGTTGAACTATGCTAACGTTATGACCGCCGGACCTTTGCTGATCTTTAATGGAAAAATGGAACCCATGAGGGACGATCGAACTTTTGTAACCAACCGACACAACCGAACAGCCTTGGGAATTAGAAAGGATGGTTCCTATATAATACTTGCTGTGGATGGAAGGGTTTCGCAAGCCAATGGTATGTCGTTGAATGAATTGTCTAAGACTTTGAAGTGGCTGGGATGTGTTTATGCCATAAACATGGATGGGGGAGGCTCCACCACTTGCTATGTACAAGGACATGGTATTGTGAACTATCCATCGGATAATGGGCGATTCGATTCTGCTGGTGAACGAAAGGTATCCAACGCCATTTTACTCCTTCCTACCGTGGGAAAATAATTTTTGCCTATATGAGTATTTAGCCTTTGAGCCTTATTGGGGGTTCAGAGGCTTTTTTTATTATCGTAGCTTTTTGTAGTTGTAGTTCAAAAAATGTGCTGTGTTCAAGTGTTATAAAACCATCAAAATGTATAACAGACTGAAACGATTTTTTTACTAATGAAAAAGAAATAATTATGTCAAATTCTACTTTAAGAACAAAGAGCAATGTGGCTAAGTTGAGTGTCTTTACTTTGGCCATCATGAACGTTACGGCAGTAGTAAGCCTTAGAGGTTTGCCTGCCGAAGCCGAATACGGATTGAGTTCGGCTTTCTATTATTTATTTGCAGCTGTAGTTTTCCTTATCCCTACATCACTTGTTGCAGCAGAGCTTGCAGCTATGTTTCAAGACAAGCAAGGTGGGGTATTCCGTTGGGTAGGAGAAGCTTTCGGAAAGAGGCTAGGTTTTGTGGCCATTTGGCTACAGTGGGTGCAAAGTACTATATGGTATCCTACGGTGCTTACCTTTGGTGCTGTGGCTATTGCCTTTATCGGCTTTAACCCTGCCACCGATATGGTTTTGGCTTCCAATAGGATATATACTCTTATAGTCGTTCTATCTATCTACTGGTTGGCTACTTTTATATGTATGAAAGGTTTAGGATGGGTAGGAAAAATAAGCAAAATTGGTGGTTTGGTAGGTACCATTATTCCGGCATGTTTGCTTATCATTCTTGCTATTATATATCTACTTTCTGGTGGAAAAAGCCAAATGGATTTTAGCGGAAGTTTCTTCCCCGACCTTACTAACTTGAGCAATATCGTTTTGGCTTCCAGTATATTCCTTTTCTTTGCAGGTATGGAAATGAGTGGGGTACACGTAAAAGATGTGGAAAACCCATCAAAGAACTACCCCAAAGCCGTTTTTACAGGTGCCCTTATTACAGTGCTTATCTTCATCCTCGGCACTTTCTCTTTGGGTATCATTATCCCTCAAAAGGATATAAACCTTACACAAAGTCTTCTTACTGGTTTTGATGGATACTTCAACTACATACATGCACCTTGGCTAAGCCCTATCATTGCAGTGGCTCTTAGCTTTGGAGTATTAGCCTGTGTACTTACCTGGATTAGTGGACCTAGCAAAGGTTTGCTAAGCGTAGGAAAAGCAGGTTATCTTCCTCCATTTTTGCAAAAAACAAACAAGAACGGAGTGCAAAAGAACATTCTTATTGTTCAAGGATGTGTAGTGACTGTGTTAAGTTTACTATTTGTGGTTATGCCTTCAGTGCAAACATTCTACCAAATATTATCCCAACTTACAGTATTGCTTTACCTTATAATGTACATGCTTATGTTTGCTGCTGCTATCTCGTTGAGATATAAGATGAAAAACACTCCACGACCATTCCGATTGGGCAACAACGGCTTTATGTGGTTCATTGGTGGACTAGGTTTTGCAGGTAGCTTATTGGCATTTTGTTTGAGCTTCATACCTCCAAGCCAAATACCTAGCGGAAGCCCGGCAGTGTGGTTCTCTGTACTTATAATAGGTGCTTTGGTTGTGGTGGCTGCTCCATTCCTAATCTACAAAATGAGAAAACCATCGTGGAACAAACTTAAAGACGATGAAGCTTTCGAACCATTCCATTGGGAAACAGACAAAAAAGCCTAAAATACAGAAACTTCCCATCTCATTGCCATTAGATAAAACGTTTATTTTTTAGCAGAAAGCGAAACTAAAAGATTCTAACAAAGGTACTATCTTTTAGTTTCCTTTCTTTTTTTTCTTTTGCCGACAGAATAACCTGGTAGGTAACATATAGTTGTAAAACTAAATACAGCACTACTCCTGCAAAACTTCCTCAGCCACGGAGAAAAAAACATCTCTTACCGCTAGAAAACATTTTTCCTTGTGCATCAAAAGTATTTTCCAAACCATGGAATTCATTTTCCAAAGTTTGGAAAATAAATTCCAAAGCATGGAAAGTATTTTCCAAACTTTGGAAAGTACTTTTCCCATACATGTAAATATTTTTCCCATAGCGGTAAAAGAAATATCAGAGTAGGCCCCGACAATAAGCCATAATCTATATTTTAGGCGGAAGCCATACTTCGACATTTAAAACCACGTGGTTTAGCACATGAAAGTGTGCGATTTTCAACCCAAAAACCCCAGACTTTTCACCTCTCAGCATGGCAGTTTCAGAAGCAAAACCGTGATTTGCTGATTTAGGTTGTCACTTTTGTATATAAAAGGATTGTAATATTGCATAAGATAGATGTTTTATGAGAGATGATATTGCTTAGTGTATTATGGTGTTTGTCGTTATTCGATAGGATTCAGTAATGAATGTAGAATAGTTATACTGCATAAAAGCAATAAACCCAACAGTGTCTAGTTATTTTCAACTGTTGGGTTTATGTTTTTATTGGTGTTATTCTATAGGAATAAGAATTTCTGTTTTTTGTTCATCTTGAGGTGTTTTATTAGGGTCGCTCCAATACATTTCCATGGGAGGTGCATCTCGCACTATCAATCCTTGTTGTGTAAGGTGTTTGTACACACAGTCGTAGGCTTGAGATAAGGATGAATATGGTCCTATGTATGTGGTAGAAAGGAATTTGCCTCCTTCGAATTTTCTGCAGTTTACATCATTTTTTCCATTAAATTCTTTGGAAACAAAAATTCCCACATCGGTAAGTAGGTTTTCTTTTTCTGTTGTACTTGGATCATTGATGTAGATGGACATTGGTGGATATCTTAGTGGTATTGAAAAATGTAATATTGCAGTTTTGTATAGCTTGGGTATTATTTTACTGTAGTTTATTTCGGAATACCATCCTTTAGCCCGAGTGTATGCTAATTTGCATGTGGGCAATGTTTTAATTTCGTAGCTAATGTTTAGCTTGTCATTTTCTGTTATATTCATCGTTATTTTTATTTGTTTTGAGTTTCTGTATTTTGTTGGTGATATGCCATATATTTGATTGAAAGCCTTTGTGAATGATGATGGAACGTTGTATCCTACCATATATCCTATTTCTTCAATACTTAGGTTTGGGTTATCCATCAAGCGAGCAGCGCGTTCTATTCGTGTCCGTTTGATGTACTGTCCCGGACTTTCGTTGGTGTAGGCTTTAAAGATTCTATGAAAGTGGTATTTAGACAAAGAACATTCTTCGGCTATTTTCCCAATGCTTATATCTTCTAGAATATTGGAGTGTATGTAGTCTATTGCTTGGTTC
>JAFZEK010000144.1 GCA_017560705.1 Bacteroidales bacterium
ATACCACTTTCATAACCTAATGCTGCAAGCTCATTAGCCTTTATTATATATTGTTCTTTTCTGTAGCTTGATCCGCTATGATAAGGCGAAGGATAAGAAGTTGCACTTGTTGTAGCTAAATTTCCGACATGAACATCTTCGTAAACAACACCTAATCCTTTAACTTGGAAAGTAGTATTTTCATACAATAAATCTGTAATGTATGTATTTCCTATATGAAGTAAATTACCATTTTCATCATACCAAGCCAAAGTATCTGTCAAAGCTGAATTAGCATATAATGTATCAGATGTTCCATAAAGAGTATGCCACAAAGTATCTACATCTGGAATTTCAGGAGTATAGAACGATTGAACTCTCAATTGAACAGTATCATTATATCTGTAAACATCGGCACTATTTTGATGTACCCACACTTTTACGTCATAATATCTGTTCAAATTATAGCTTCTCAAATCTGCTAATGTAGAGAATGTATGGTTTATTGAGCTAAATGGTCCCAAAACTTGATTGATTGTATCTGCAGGATATAGAACTCCATCAACACTATATTGAACAACAGGATTATTTACTGTTCCAATACCCAAGTTGCTTAACTGTAAAGAAATTGATTCATCATAAAGACCACAACCTTCGTTGGAAAGCTCAACATTTGTTACTGCTAAGTTCAAAGCGGGAATATTTTGAATAGTTATTTGTACAGGAGTACGATAACCCAAACATCCATTATCTCTATAGTTTACCAAGTTTGATTCTACAGAACCTAAAGTCATTGTATGAGGATTAGCATCACAAACTACCCATCCTGAAGACGAGTTAGAATTGATATTAATTCTACGAATACCAGAAGAACCTGGAGTTAAAACGTTAGTACCTGTCCAGATAGTTGATGGTACATTATATGTAGCCCAAGTATTTGGCAATTGATTCAAAACAACAGCATCTTTTATAGTATTATTATCCTTATAAATGATACCAACATTATTTGCAGTAGCATTAGACATTGCAGATAATGCAAAGTTCGAATAGCATGTTTGAGAATTATAGTCTGTTCCTCTAGCATATTGAACTACAAAGGAAGCACCTGGTTGAACTGTAACATTAGGCAAAGCAACAATCTTGTTATTGTAGGATGCACTAGTACTAATCATTATCAAAGTATCCCCATATAAATTTATAGGATAGTTACCAACATTAGACAACTCTACAGCTATATTAGTAGAACTAGACATAAATGATGGATAAGGATAAGTTACACCAGGATTAGATTTGTGATATTGAACTTCTGTAATCTTCAAAAGTTCAACTTCTGCTCTTTGAGAAATGTAGAATGTTGTATCACGATATAATGTATCCGTTTGAAGAGGTGTACCTCTATAGAAATGATTTTCTGTAGAATCATTTTCATACCAATATACTACACCTGTAGCTGATGGCACATTCAATTGTGTTGCAGTAGCATAGTTTAAATGTATTGGTTGAACAGTAGGAGCTGCTAATTGATATAATGATTCTACTATATGATGAATAGTATCGTTAGATCTGTCATCATCAGTAGATAAAGATGTCCAAATTTTGAAATCGTATGTTCTGTCACTTTGGAAGAAAGCCACAGACAAATCATTAGTCGATGGAGTAGTAAAATGGATAGTATCCATTGGTAATATTTCTCTATCTATCACATGCGAAGTCAAACCTGTATTATTTCGTGTATAATATAATGTAGCACTATTAGCAGGAATAGTAGAATATCCATAGTTTTTCAACACTAATTCTATTTTTTCTGCATTTCCTAAAGTACAAGATGTATATGGAGATAGAACATCATCTATAGATAAGTTATTAAACAAAGGAGCAGATTCGTATGCACCAATACAAGGAGCTACAGAATCTCTCAATGTTCCAAACATATCTGTTGTAATATCAGCTATAGGTGTACCAGCATTTTGAACAGCAAGACTCAATGTACGTAAGTCCATAGAAGTAATGTTCAAGAACACTGGTTGTGACATTATAGAGTTAGTATCATGATATGCACCTGTTTCTGTATACAATCTATCTACCCAATCTGTAAGAGTAGCTACTTGTGTACTACCAAATTTATTCAATATACTACCTGGTGAATAATACAAGTTGTAATCTATAACAAAATTATCATCGCTAGGAATGAAATTAAGCGCATAATTACCTTCAGTTGTAGATGCAAATATATTATTCAACACATATATATCGGATGCACCACTACCACCTATGGTAGCTGCTGAAATATTTGAAGCTCCCGAAACACTTATCTTCGAAGAGTTGTATATATATTTCACTTTTTCAGCATCCATAATATTTACAGGAGTATATATTGTTTGGTTTGCTGCTGAATTTGTTGAAACAAACATATTGTTAGCTACTATAGCATAACCAGCTGCTGAACCTGAAAAATCAGTTGCTCCAAAACAAGATGCTCCATTTGAAGAAAATACTTTATTATTCAGCACTCTACTTGGTCCATAACAGCTTTGTAACATTAATACGAAACTTGGATTGGTAGAAGTATTGTTAATAACGTTACTATCTATAATAACCGATATTTGGTTTGTTGCTCTGATACAAGACTCTTTTGCCATTTCAAAGTAAGAGCGATATACTCTATTGTTCGAAGCACAGTTATCTGATGCCGAACCCATCATATTTAACGCTACAACACCACCTTTGAAAGAACAATGATCTACAGTGAAATCGCTAGCACCTCCAGTAAATAACAATGATGTCATACCTGCGATAGTACTATCTATAAATGTACAAGAGTCAAAGATACATCCACGGCTATTAATACCTAACTTAACTATGTATGGAGCATTTGTATTGGCACGTGAATTAAATAGTATATTTTTGAAACGTACATAAGAAGTATTTTGTAAATCCAAAGCACATGCACTGCTAACAGGGGTTGTTATAACAACACTACCTACTGTAGTATCCATTGGCTCAAATGTAACAATATTAGTACTTGAAACACCTTGGATAGATGGCAAAGTTATTTGTCTTTCATATACTCCTGATGCCAATTTAACAGTCAAAGGACCATTAACTCCACATCGATATAATGCTTCAAAAATTTCATCTAGATTATTATAATCAGGAGTTGGACCACCCACATAACGAACACCAGACATAGGACCAGCACAAGCTATGAATGTTGTACCAATTGTATCATTA
This sequence comes from Bacteroidales bacterium, assembly GCA_017560705.1. Classification (GTDB taxonomy): domain Bacteria; phylum Bacteroidota; class Bacteroidia; order Bacteroidales; family P3; genus HGM05376. Next base: position 3,211 of record JAFZEK010000144.1, read on the forward strand.
AATGGTTCGTGGTCAATATAAATATCTGAGCCTATTCTAAGACTGTCTCCAACCCAAGCTACTACTCTTTTATACCCTGGTGTAAATTGAGCAGAAGTTGTAATAATAACAGGAGTACTTGTTTGTCCCGCTAAAGAACCACTCCAAGTGTATGATTGAGGTGCTCCTCCATCTATTGTATAATATATAGTAACACCATTTATTGTTGTAATACCCATGTTTCTCAAAGAAACTTGTATAGCAGTCGGTGTATTAGCTTGCGTAGATAAAGAAGGTGATAAAATACTTTCTATACCCAAGTCTTTCATTAAAGGCAGATTCTTATTCTGTTTGAATTTGAATACTGGTCTTTGTTGAAGTTCTGAACCACTCAAATAAGTACAAGGAGCAATACCATAACTTGCCAAAAATGGCATAGACAACGATGATTTATTAGCTACAGTAGGCATCATTTGAAGAGTTGTAGCTGAGCCATCAAATTGATTATCGTAACATATCTGCATCAAAATATCATTACCCGAATAAAAGAATGTATCTAAGAATTCAATAGTAGCAGTTGTTCCACTTCCAGAAGGCAAAGTATATGTTCCAGAGTAAACAGTCTTCATATCAATCTTAGAAAAATTCGTTCCGTCTGTAGTATGAGTAGAATCCACATTCTGCATCTTGACAGTAAAATTATTCAAAGTTGCACCACCACCACCTGCTATTTGGAATTGCAAATTGGTAATTGCACCGTATGTATATCCTGCAGCTCTCAAAGTAGCTTTGTCATAAACATACTCACTTCTTACGTCACCACTAGATGCAAATGGATGGGCATTGGATGTAGTTGTTGAGTTTCCAACATTAGTTTGAACATCCTTACCACGAACGCAAGAATAATAACTAAAAGCAGATTCATCTGTAGGGAAAGTTGACTTATTATGATTGGATGTTGCATCCATAGCCACCAATCTAAAAGCAACCACTGTGTCGTATCCACAATAAGGGATTCTAGCACTCCAAATATTAGAAGAACCCTCACGTACCATATTTATTCTAGCTTGAGGTTCGCTACCCAACACATAATCTATATATATTGAATCAGCATCCATACCTTGAGCTACAGTTGTAGAAATATCAGCCTTGATAAGAACATCACGACTATAAGGATGTCGAGCTGGAGCTACAGTTGCTTGCACTGGATATTCCAACATTTTTATTGTAGGAACAACTAACGAAGAAGGACTTGCCTTAACAACAATATTGTCCAACAACCATCCATAGTAAATTGGTCGTGTTTCAGCACCTTGAGGCTGAGCAGCCTTAGGCAATCTAAAACGAATTTGCAATTTTCTATTTCCAGGCATCGCACTCGAGAACAAAGAACCTAAATTAAAACGTTCTTTCTTCCACATGGTGTTGTTTGGGGTAGTATTAACACCCCCATTCCACGCTGCTGCGTAAGAATAATCTGAAAAATAACCATTCAACTGAAAGTCTTCTGTTCCTCCAGTTGCCATGTCGTATTGACTACCACGCAATTGTGTCCAAGAAGACTCATCAATTCTTTTTACTTCAACAATACACCCAAAAGGCACTGACATTGAGGGTGGAAGTTGCATAGTAGACTGAGCTCTTACCTTACAAATATGCATAAACTCTAACGTAGCATACTGTAAGCTCGGTGCAGACTGCGACAAATCTATTGTGTCCAACAACAAAACAGCATCATCCGTTCTTGTTTGTTGCAACAACAAAGCTCTTGACCCTCCCGAATACAATGTAGTACTATAAGTGTTACTACCAGTCAGTGTATAATTCTGCTGACTGCCCGATTCGAAACCTGTCGTGTACTTCGTCAAGATCTGAGCTTGCATCGAAAAATGCAAAATTAAGCCCAAAATTCCAAAAAGTATTACATGCTTTTTCATCTTTTAGTATATTAATTATTTATTGTTTTTCAATTACATATATCAATATCTCCGACAAAAAAATGGTAATTTTCTTGCCTGAAAAGAACTTACAAATTTAGCCTTTTTTTCGTTGTAAACCAAACTTTTATCGCATTTTATTTTATTTATTTTTCTTTTTTCTCGTTATCACTTTACATTTCAATGATTTAGAATTGTTTTTTTTATCCGTCATCCATTATCTTTATTCATTCATGCGAATTGTTGATTTCTTATACATTTATGACCCCAAAAAGCAAGAAAAAGTTCATAAGAATTCCTTAAATATCGATTTTCTAATGTTATATTTCCCTATTTTTCCTCGTATCAAATGAACGTATTTTTACATCGTTCTCTACATAAAAAAACATTATTGATCAATAAATCGATATCGCTTTGATGAATTATCAATAATCCTCCTCTTGTATACACTCAATAAAATATAATCTCAAAAAAGCTATATTCAATAACAAATTATCTTATATATGTTATTGAATTATCCCATATAAGATAATCCAA
>JAFZEK010000145.1 GCA_017560705.1 Bacteroidales bacterium
AGGTGATTAAAAACAAACGAATTAATTAATAATAAAAACATATTACAATAATGAAAAAAGTAACAACCCTTTTAGTAAGTAGCCTATTTTTGTTAGGTGCTTGCTGTTCGAAAAACACAAAAACACAGGAAACAATGAGCAACATTTCTCAAGCAACAGTAGACAAAACAGTAAAACAATTGTCGGATAAATACCCCGACCAATCTGAACGCATACAACGTTCGATTCCTCAAGTTGCTGCACTTTGGCAAAATACAGATGGCAACGAAGATGATTTCAACAATTTTTGTACAGAGCAATTCATTGGCAACTCTGACGAATTAAAGAAATTATCGGAAACTATCCAAAGAAACCTAGAAATACTTTGGGGAAACTACAACAAAATGAGTGTAGACATGAAATTACCATTACATGTTGTAGGACCGGAAATAACACCTCTAGATGAAATTTTTGGTAGTTTTGACCCATACGCACATCTTACCGACGACCTTTTCGCCAACAAAGTTGCATTTATCACAATCCTAAATTTCCCATTTTATTCATTGGAAGAAAAAAATAAAATGGGAGCTACTTGGACTCGCCAACAATGGGCTTATGCACGTTTGGGTGATGTATTCACAGCACGTATTCCAGCCGAATACAACCAAAATATATCTAATGCTGTTACAAGTGCCGACTCATATATTTCGGCTTATAATATCATGATGGGATATTTGGTAAATGACAACAACGAAACACTTTTCCCTCAGGATATGAAACTTATATCTCATTGGGGGTTAAGAGATGAACTTAAAAGCAATTATGCAAACCACAATAATGGTTTGGAAAAACAACGAATGATTTACAACGTAATGAAACACATTGTCAACCAAACTATACCGGAATGTGTTATAAACAACGAAGAATATCAATGGAATCCATTGCAAAACAAAGTTTACAAGAATGGAAAAGAAACTGAATTCACATCTGAACCAATGACTCGTTATCAGTTTTTATTAAACAACTTCAAAGCTGAACAAGCAATCGATAAATACACTCCGACATACCCAACCTGCATAGAACGTTCGTTCAACGAAAGTATGGAATTTTCTTTCGAAGAAATAGAAACAATGTTTACTGAATTCATTTCATCTGAACAAGTAGCAAAAGTAGCAAGCCTTATAAGCAAACGTCTTGGTAGAGACCTTGAACCTTTCGATATTTGGTACGATGGATTTAAAAGTCGTGGTACAGTATCAGAAGATGACCTAAGTGCAAAAACCCGTTCACTATATCCAAACAAAGAAGCCGTAAAAAAAGACTTACCCAACATTCTTGTTAAACTTGGTTTTGATAAGACAAAAGCAGAAAATATTTGCAAATACATTACCGTAGACCCATCACGCGGAGCAGGACACGCATGGGAAGCCGCTATGAAATCGGACAATGCACGTCTACGCACTAGAATAGCTGAAAATGGAATGGACTACAAAGGATATAATATTGCTATCCACGAATTTGGTCACAACGTAGAACAAACTATAACTTTACACGATGTTGATAATTATATCATGAAAGGTGTTCCATCAACAGCTTTCACTGAAGCCTTAGCATTCGTATTTCAAAAAAGAGATTTAGAACTTTTGGGTTACACCAACAGCGATGCCAATAAAGAATACTTAAAAACATTAGACATTTTTTGGGGTTGTTACGAAATAATGGGTGTATCGCTTGTTGATATGTATGTATGGAAATGGCTTTACGAAAATCCAAACACTACAGCCGAAGAACTTAAAAACCAAGTAGTAGCTATAGCAAAAGAAGTGTGGAACAAATACTATGCTCCTATTTTAGGCGAAACAGATTCTCCTATACTTGGCATTTATTCTCACATGATTGATGCACCATTGTATTTACCAAACTATCCATTCGGACATATTGTTGAATTCCAATTAGAACAATTGTTTAGCGGCAAAAATATGGCAGAAGAAGTTATACGCATATATCCTGCAGGACGCCTAACTCCTCAACAATGGATGATAAATGCAACAGGCGAAAAAGTATCAACAAAACCATTACTTATTGCCACAGAAGAAGCTGTAACCAAAATAACAGAATAAGTAATATATAAGTACAATACACACTTTATTACCTAAGAATTTTCTGTAATAAAAAGAGTTGAAAATCTTACTGATTTCAACTCTTTTTCGTTATCAAACAAACCAATACTTTACTCTAATATAAAAGACTTAGGTTTCATACTACTCACAATATACCATCAACACAGCCATACCTAGGTATAAATATAAAAGGTATAGGGTTATTATTTAAATAAACATTTCGACTATTTAACCTTAACAGCTTTTGCCGAATATATCCATTGCATAACACCACGCAGAAGCAAATAACCTAAGAAAGCTATCCACAAACTATTATTTTGCCAATAAATCATATCAGAGATTGCTGCATTACTAATAAAATAATTAGATGCATAGTAAATAGCAAAAAAAGCAAATGTTGCCACCAACATAGAATTTCTCATTTCTTTAGAAGCTGTAGCACCAACATAAATTCCATCCCAAAGGAAAGCAGCAAAACCACATATAGGCATAATTAACACCCAAATAAAATATGGTTGAGTCATTTCTATGATATTTGTTTCGTTTGTAAACAATGTCAAAAATACTTCACCAAACATAGCGTACATCAATGTAAATACAAAACATAAAGCAAATCCCCATCTAAATAAATACCTAATAGCTTTATTCAACTGATATTCATCTTTCGCACCTATGTATCGCCCCACTAACGATTCGCCTGCATACGCAAATCCATCCATTATATAAGAAAACAAAGTAAAAAACTGTAGCAACAAAGAGTTTATTGCCAAAACCTCTGTACTTATCTTTGAAGAGGCGGCTGTAATAAAAGTAAACACTACAGCCAAACAAAATGTACGTATAAATATGTCTGCATTTATATGGAAAAACTTCTTCATCTCGCTTAGTTTCAAGCTATTTTTTATATCCCAATATCTACGGAACAATTTTCCATAATACTTATAACCTATCAATAAACCAACTATTATCCCACCATACTGAGCAATAACCGTACCCCAAGCCACGCCGGCTATATCCATTTTCAATACCAATACAAATAGCAAACTAAACACTATGTTCAATATATTAATAAAAATAGCTATCCACATTGGAGTTTTACTATTTTGCATACCTATAAACCACCCCTTTAAAGCATACAACCCCAAAGTAGCAGGAGCTGCCCATATACGTATAGAAAAGTATGAAAAAGCAAGCTGCTGAATTTCGGACTCGCTGGGTATTATATAAAATGCCAACTTAGATATTGGTATCTGAAACACTATCAAAAACAAAGCAATACTCAACGCTATGGCAAACGAACGAATAAATATTCGCACAGCTTCGAAAAAACTTCTTGCACCATAAGCCTGTGCTGCCAATCCGCTTGTTCCCATTCGAAGAAAACCAAAATTCCAATAAATTAGATTAAAAATACTTGTACCAATAGTTATAGCTGCTATATGTTTCAGACTAAGATGCCCCACTATAGCCATATCTACCATTCCCAACAACGGAACAGTTATATTAGTAACAATATTTGGAATAGTAAGTTGTAAAATCTTTTTATTCATAATAAGTTCACATATATAAATGCAAAGATACGAAATATTTACTAGTAAAAAAAGAGAAGCATACTTTGTAATAACAAGTATGCTTCTCTTTTATGCTTAACTTATCAAATAAATATTCTTA
>JAFZEK010000146.1 GCA_017560705.1 Bacteroidales bacterium
CCTTCAAAATCTGCTCACGACCTCTGGAATCCGGCAACCCCACACGAATCTGACGGTCAAATCGACCGGGACGCAGCAGTGCGGGATCCAGAATATCGGGGCGGTTAGTGGCCGCAAGAACGATAACGCCTTCAGTTCTGTCGAAGCCGTCCATCTCTACCAGCAGCTGGTTAAGGGTCTGCTCTCTTTCGTCATGACCGCCGCCTAAGCCGGAGCCACGCTTACGGCCCACCGCATCGATCTCATCAATGAAGATAATGCAAGGTGCCACTTTATTGGCCTGCTGGAAAAGATCACGGACACGGCTGGCACCTACGCCCACAAACATCTCTACGAAGTCCGAACCGGACATGGAGAAGAAAGGCACTTTGGCTTCGCCGGCTACAGCTTTGGCTAGTAAAGTCTTACCGGTACCCGGAGGGCCTACAAGCAGTGCTCCCTTAGGTATCTTACCTCCTAGGGTGGTGTAGCGTTTTGGGTTCTTTAGGAAATCCACTATTTCCATTATTTCTTCTTTGGCTTCTGCCATACCTGCTACGTCCTTAAAGGTTACATTTATCTGTTTTTTAGAGTCGTATACCTGAGCTTTGTTCTTTCCAATGTTGAATACTCCGCTGCTACCGTTGCCGCCCATTTGTCTGCGCGAAATGATGTGCGACAAGAAGAAGAACAGCCCTATCATAATCAAGAATGGTGCTATGAAACGTATTGTTTCTAGCAAGAAGTCGCTTCTTGTTTCGGGTATAACGTCTATGCGGTTGCTGTTTATAATCTGTTGTTTTTCAGCCAAGGTTAGGCCTTTGCCTGTAGTGTCGATAGCTATTTTTTGGTTTTCTATGTTTTCCAAATCCTTGTCGAAACTTTCGTAGTTCACGAATTTGTACACATAGAAAGCGTCGGATACGCTGTTTTCTTTGCCAAAGATATTTTTGCTCTTAAGGTCGCTGTAGGCAGTGTCCTTTTCAAGAGCTTCTTTATTCATATATATTTCGGCAAATTCGTTGTTCACTATCTTTATTTTGGAGAAATCTCCGTTCAAAAGAATTTTCTCAAGCTTAGCCCATCTTATTTCACGCGATGGCACATTTTCGCCTCCGGCAAACATTATCATGCTTAGTATAAGTATTGCCACTCCGTATACTATATATATAATGTTGCCTTTTTTCATCTTTCCGTTTTTGCCACCAGGTTTTGGGGCATTGTTTTTCGAGTTATTTCTCTTAGGTTCTTCGCTCATTGTTTATTTATTTGGGTTTTGTTATTGGTTCTTAATCTTCATCATCAGCTATTACTGTAGTCTTTCCGTCGGCCCACAATTGTTCCAAGCGGTAGTATTCTCTTGTTTCTTTTACCATTATGTGTGCCACCACGTCAAAGTAGTCCATAAGCACCCATTCGCCAGTGTTGTATCCCTCTAGTTTGTAGGGGTGTTCTTTACTTATGTTTTTCACTGTTTCGTGTACGTTGTCGGATATGGCTTGGGTGTGCAGAGGTGAGTTGCCTGTGCATAGCACGAAAAATGATGCAGGGGCTCCGGCCACTCCGCGCAAGTCCATAACTACCACATTACGCCCTTTTTTATCTACCATGCCTTGGGCTACTATTTTTGCAAGCATTTCGCTTTCAGTTATATTTATTTTCTTTCCTTTCATCTACTTCTAATATATTAACTTGCAAAGATACTATTTTTTTTTCATCTTTTTCCTAAAAAAACTATTTTTTTCGTGCAAGTTTCAAAAAGCCTTTTTTCGGTTCTTTTATATGGTTTATTATCAACAAACAAACGCTGATAGGTGTTTAAAAGGGACGGCTTGCGTATACCTTATGTGCATGATTGCCGTTTTTTTTCTCATCTTTGTGTTGCTTATTGGAGTGCGGTGAATTGTGCGGCTTTAGCTGGATAATTTCTTGAAAACGTTGTTGTTTCGCAATGTAGTCTTTTCTTTGCTTATGCTTGTCGCTGTTTCGTTGTGTGGTGATTGGTTCTGCTTTTTGTTTTGCTTTTCAACTGCGGATGCAATGTTAAAGGAAAATACTAATAGTTAAATAGGATTCTTAGTTGCGATGCTTTTATAGTGAAAACCGCATGGTTTCATCGTCTGTCTGTGGGATTTTCCTCCGGATGTAGGTATATCTTCCTCACGAGGAAACCCGGGTTTCCTCATGAGGAAGATATGGTTTCCTCGTAAGGAGACCTAGGTTTGGTGATGATGATGTGTTATGGACTTTTTATAGAAGATAATAGTTGTTGATTATCAGTTGTGTAAGATGTGTGCTTTTGTATATTGCAAAATCCAGACGTTTCTTGCCGTTTGTGCAAAAATTCTTTCTTCCGCGTGTTAAAATAATGGGTGTTAATATATCGAAGATTTAGCATTTATGTTAAGTAGCGAATCCTTGGATTATGGTTGTTTCCGATAGCTGTGGTGCCGAATGGTGTTTTTTTTGTCCTCGGGATGTTTTATAAGCGTCCTATGTTCAGTTGTAGTTTTATTTCTTGTTTTAGTCGGTCTTTGTTGTAGCTACTGCCGCTCAGTGTGCTGCTGTTCTTTTGATAGATGTATATTCCGTATTTTAAGTGTAGGGCAAAATCGTTTTTCATTGTCCATTTGGCAATGAAAAGTATTCGGCTACCAACGCCATATAGCTGCGGAACATACATTTGCAAGGGTAGGTCTTGCTCGTAAGAGTATATTACGTTTTCGAATTCTTCTACGTCGAAGATGGTGTATCTTGTTGCTAGCCGGATGTTGGAAAGTGGTGGTTTGTAGGCAGCTTCTTGATACATAGCAAAGCCATTGCTCTTGCAGTTGGATGATTTTGAGACGAATATTCGGCTGTTGAAGTTCCAAGTGTCGGAGGGTGAGTAATTCAATAGCAGTTGTAGGTGGTTAAGAGTGTAGTTTTCGGGGTAGGCGATGTGGCTGTTGCTGTTGGCCGATGCTATGTTTTTTGCCTTGTTCTGATGGCGTAGGGTGAGTTGCAAATAGGTGTGATTTCCAAACTCTTTTGCTAGTTTTAGTTTGTATTCCATGCCGTTAGATGGCGAGTATATCTGATATTTAGGGTGAGGAAAATGGTATAAATCCACGTTGGTGGTGGCATGTATATTGCCCGGCAATATGCAGCTTAGGTTAGCTCCTATGCCTTTTTCGTTCTTTATGTTGGAGCTTTTGCCCAGTGCCGAAGCGTATGTGTTGTTGAAAGCTTTGTCGTAACACCTTGCGTATAAGGTGAAAATGGTGGATGAGTTGGCGTATAGTTTCAGGCCTGCCATGGTGGCATTGTTCCATTCTATATCCCAAGTGCTTTCGCCAAAAAGTATTATCCTTTTATACAAATAGCAAAAGTCTACACCCAAGCATTGGTTTTCGTCGCCCTTGAAATAGAAGTAGTTGTAAAAATTTTCTTTGGGTACTATAGGGCTGCTTAGCGACTGATGGTAGTAGCTTAGCCCAAGGTTCAAGGTGTTCTTGCTGTATTTTATGTGTCCGCCTATTATTTGTTCATCCAAGGTATTCTTTTTCAGTATTTCGTTTTCGGTTCGGTGTAGTCCGGAGGTGTATAAACTGTTGAACACGTAGTTGGAGTTAGAGTCTACGGTAAAGTTTGCGTCACAGTGCTTTAAGGAGAAAAAAGTGGTTATAGATAGGTGCTTTGAAATCTCCACTTCGGTAGCAGCACCGTTGAGGAAGTTGCTTTCGTCGAAAGCTCCTGCGGCTTTAATGTGCCTAGTTGGTGTTTTTAAGAAGCTGTTGTTGAAGTTTATATTGCTTCCATTCCAAAACGTAAGACCCTGCCCCAGCTGAACGTTGTAGCTTCCTATGGCTAGTGCTTTCAGCTTCCCTATGTTCTTGATGAGCAATGATAAAGAATAGAAATCGAAACCCTGTTTTTGCGAGTTGCCAAAGAGTTCTTCTCCGCTGTCTTTGTCGCCGGAAAGGGTGAAGATAATATTGTCCTTATATTGAAAGCGATACCTGAAATACAGTCTCGAAGGGTCGCCGAGGTGTGTGGAATCGGCATTTGAGGTTAGTTTTTGGGGATATATGTTCCAGCCTGCGGTCAGGTTGGATTTTCCGTGTCTTACTATCTTTCTCAGTTCTAGTTGTTCTCGTTCGTGGAATGGTTCTACCTTGATGAATGGTGTTAGCAGTCTAACGGTTTCGAGATCAAAGCTGTAGATGGTTTTTAGCTCCTCGGCCGAAAGCAGTTGCCCATTCTGAGCTATGTAGGCTTTCAGAGCTTTGTGTTGATATTCGTTTATGAAGAACAGATTCAGGAGTTCTTGCGAAGATGTGTCATTGATGTTTATCTTGTTTTCGTGGTAATATTCAAGTGTTTCTAAAATATCGCTTTCAGAAATTGCCGATTCGTTTTCTTCGCACAGTTGTTCTAAGTATTCAGCCCAATGGCTTATACTTGATTGCGAAAAGGCAGTGCCATACATTGTTGTCAAAAGAATGAGGCCAACAATAATCTGTATCTTCAAGCGGTGTGAGTGTCTCATGGTAATCTACAGTGTTAGAATGAGTGGTGCATGGATATACTTGGCGATATTCCTAGTGCTGTATGCACCTGCGATGAGAAGTCGAAGAACCATTTATTGTGTTCCACACCAATGCCAAAGGAGTATATCATGGGGTTGGAAGCAAAGCCCACTCGTGCATAGAAGTGTTTGAAGAACCGGTATTCCACGCCTGTTTTCACGCATTCTTTTGCCAGCATGTTTTTTTCTATTTCCATGTAGGCTGCGAAGTCGGGAGTTATCTGATATTCAGTGCCAAGTTTCATTATAGCAGGAACGTATTGTGAGTAGTCGTTGTTGGTAGCTATGGAAGTGGGGTTGAAGACATAGAATCCTATTACAAGATTTTTGCTAGGGTATAGCCGGATGGCTGTAGCAAAGGTGAAAAGATGATATTCGTCGTAGAAAACATCGGACGTTCCGCAGTTTAGGTAGTCTAATTCGATACCTAAGGATATTTTTTGTCCTATCATTTGTGCAAATTCGAGTGCTATCATTTGTTCAAAATAAAGGCTGCTGCCTATATGTGTGTATTTTAATCCGATGGCGTTTGTTTTGCTAAGAGGTGAGGCTATAGCCACTGTTTTGCTGCTGAGCTCAGCAAGTGCAAAGTTGTTGGAGAATGCTGCTCCCATGTTGAAGTTGCTAATGTTTGTAAGTCCGGCCACGTTGTCCATCGCCGACCAGAAGTCGGATAGGGCAACGGTGTTTCCGCCCAAAGCACTGCTTCTAGCACCACAAACAGGAAACGCAAACTGCGAAACGCCTCCAAAAAACGTGGCAAGAAATATTGTAAAAATCAAACATTTTTTTCTCATTGTTGTAGTTATTTGTACTCGTTGTAGGTGTTATTTGCACATTTTTTTTGCCAAAATAAGGCTTTGTCAAAATATTATTGTTTGTCTAATTCGTTGATACAATATAAGTTTTGCGATGAGGCCTGATAAAACCACGATGCTAAATTATATAAAATAATTGGTAGAATCAAGAATAATGTATATCTTTGCACTATGTAAATAACCAAATATGGAACTGCAAAATGTAAAACTTTTTGATGACAACTTGGAGTTGTATTCATCTCAACTTGCCGATATCGAGAAAGCCAAAGAATATATTTTCTTGGAAGTTTTTCGGTTCAACGATGATGCTATGGGCAAGCGGTATTGTATGGCATTAGCCAAGAAAGCACAGCAAGGAGTGAAGGTGAAAGTGTTGGTGGACGCATGGGGTACGAAGCAAGATTCTGATTTTTTGAAACCTATAGTGGACGCCGGGGGCGAGGTTCGCTTTTTTCAAAAGCTGTATTTTACCGTGAATTTTATTTCGAGCAATCATAGGCGAAACCACCGAAAGCTGTTGGTAATCGATAATCATATTGTCTATATGGGATCGGCAAATATTTCAGCCTACTCATTGGTGTGGAGGGAGTTGAATATCCGTATTCAGGATAGGATGGCTAGATTGTTCAAAAAAGTTTTTTTGGATAGCTATGCAATGTATAGGAAGTTCGATATAGATAAAATGAGGTTTAAACGCAACATTTTCTATAAACGGATGATGATAATGCAAGAAGTGCCATCGAGAAACAGACAACGCCTAAGACATAAATATGAAAGTCTGATAAATAATGCTAAGAAAACGGTGATAATAGAAACCCCGTATTTTCTTCCAAGCTCGAGACTTAGGAAAGCATTGGTATCTGCTGTAAGAAGGGGTGTACATGTGATAGTGGCTATGCCTAAGAACTCCGATGTGCAGACGGTGGATATTATTCGCCGATATTATTTGGGTAAAATGCACGAGCAAGGGGTGGATATAAGGATGTATACTCCAACAAATTTGCATGCTAAGTGCATGTTTATTGATGGTGAAATATTCTCTATCTCGTCGGCAAATTTTGATTATAGGAGTTTTCAGCATCAGCATGAGCTGGCTTTGATAGGCAAAGAGCATAATATATCCAAGCTGCTAAAAAAACATGTGGATACAACTTTGGAGAGTTGCGAGGCTTTTGATTATCAAAAGTGGTTGGAACGAACAAAGTTTGAGAAGTTTATGGAGTGGTTCTTAAGACCGCTGAGATTCATGATGTAGGGTTGGACAATACGCCTAGTGGATTTTAGAGGTTATGTTTTTTTCGGAATAAGAATGTAGTGAGAATAATTCTTTTTTGTTTATGATATTTATAGATACCCATGCTCATTTGTATGATGAAGCATTTGAGCAAGATATAGATTTGGTAGTTAATAATGCACAAGAGGCAGGAGTGAGCAAGATATTGTTGCCAGCGGTGGATAGTTTATCGTTGGAAGCTTTGGAGAATTTGTGGCGTTCTCGTCCTCAGGTGTTTTATCCTATGGTGGGGGTGCATCCCACTTCGGTTAATGAGAGCTATAAGCAAGAGCTGGCAATAGTGGAGGATAGGTTGAAGTCTTTCCCCGATAGGTATGTGGCTGTTGGCGAGATAGGCTTAGATTATTATTGGGACACAACTTTTGCGAAGGAGCAGAAAGAAGTCCTTCTGACACAGCTTCAGTGGGCTAATGATTATAAGAAGCCTGTGTCTTTGCATGTGCGAAATGCTTATAATGATATTTTTGATGTTTTGAACGAGGTGACAGTGTTGTCGGGAGGTGTGTTGCACTGCTTTAGCGGAACGGTGGATGAGGCATTGAAGGCTGTGGATATGGGCTATGTGTTGGGTATTGGCGGTGTAGTGACATTCAAGAAGTCTTCGTTGGTAGATGTTGTCAAGGCCGTGCCTTTGGATAAGATGGTGCTTGAGACAGATGCTCCTTATTTGGCGCCAACGCCTTATAGAGGCAAGCGAAACGAGAGTGCCTATTGTAAAAACATAGCTGAAAAAATAGCCGATATTAGAGGAGTGTCGGTGGAAGAAGTAGCTTCTGTTACAACCTCAGTGGCACAGCAATTGTTTGGAATTTAGGATGTTTTCAATAAGCGAAAAACGCAAATTGCTCATGGAACAATTTGCGTTTTTTTTATTTAGGCAACTTCTAAAAATTGCTTTGTAAGTGATTTGCGAAATTTTACTAGAAAGATTTCTAGTCTCTTTTGACCCATCATAGCGGGCTATGCGACCCCAAAAGAAATAGAAAGATTTCGGCAAAAAACGCAAATGTTGCGATTAAGCGAGTAAAGAGCAATGCCTTAGTATTAGCTCTTTCGAGCGATAGCAACATCGACGAAGTCAAACCACGCAAAAGTTTCAAAGAACACTCTTTTGTTTATCCGAAACGTGGAATTTTTAGAAGTTGCCTTTATTGTTTATTTTTGGATAGACATTGCAAGTCTAAAACCGTAGTAGTTGTCGGCATGTTGAGGAGAGTCATTTAGTCGGTAGGAAATTCTACAGTTTCTTGCGGAGTAGTTCCAGCATCCACCTCTTAGCACTCTTCTTCGACCATCGTTGGGGCCTGCGGGGTTTATCAGCGATTCGCTAGTGTATCTGGTGTACCAATCTAAGCACCATTCAAAAAGGTTGCCGCTCATGTCGTATAATCCTAATTCGTTAGGAGCTTTTTCTTTAATGGGGTGAACCTTGCTGTTGCTTATGTAGTCGAACCATGCTACATCCTCCACCTTGTCGCTACCACTATATCTCAAACCTTTGGAATATAGACCACCGCGACAAGCAAACTCCCATTCGGCTTCGGTGGGCATACGGAATATGATATTGGCATTTTTTATCTCAGGAATTTCGTTGAGCTTGGCTACGAACTTTTCCGCATCGAAGTAGCTAATGTTGTAGGCAGGTACGTTGTTGCCTAGTCCATTTTGTTCGTTCCATTGTTTGTTCTCAGGCATGGGAGTGCCACCCATAACAGCTCTCCACAACGATTGGGTAACGAGTGTTTCACCAATGTAATAGTCATTTACTGAAACTGAATGAATAGGAGATTCCCAGTCAAATGCCCGTGGGTCGTAGTTCGCCTCATTTACATTTGAATGTTGTGCTCCCATCATGAATGTACCGCCTTTGACACATTTCATTGTAAATTCTACACCTCCTATTTCAAAGGTTACCTCTTGGCAAGAATAATCCGAGGGTAGAGCCGATTCCGAAATTTTAGCTGTTAGGTTCATTTCCGTAGATTTTTGTTTCTAATTAAAGACTAATTTTATTGTTCTCCATAATGGAATTGTCGCTAGTATCAAAAAAATGCCAATACTCAAAAAAATATGTGCTGAATACTGGCTAAGACTCCAACGACTGTTTTTCAATACCGACTGCAAATGTACGTAATTTTTTTTAATTATCACACACCTATTTCAATATTTAATATATGGAAAAACACAAATGTCTTATTTTTAGTTTGATACTTATGATTTTTTTTCTTCCAATAATTGTAGTATTTCCTTTTTATATTGCTTTTGAGCTAGGTATTGTAGTGTTTTTATTGTTAAATGTTATGTTTTTTGAACTGCGTTTTCTGCTGAAAATATTTC
>JAFZEK010000147.1 GCA_017560705.1 Bacteroidales bacterium
CTTGCAAACTAATTTGAGCATCTTGTTGGAATTTTTCAATTCTAGATCCTTTTTCTTGCAATTCTGTTTGTTTTGTTTTCTTTATAAGGTCGGACATTTGAGATTCCTTAGCCATATATTCATTGTAAAGTTGTTGCAATTCAGCTTGCATATTTTTCAACTCATTTTCTAGTTCAATCATTTCTCTTTGCAATTGAGCTTGAGCTGAATCTCTACCTGGCATAATCTTCAATAGTTCATTAGAATCAATGTGTCCTAACTTTACATTTTTTTGAGCAAAAGCTGTTCCTAATGTCATCAACGCTAATGCTAGTACGATACATACTTTCTTCATGATGTTTTCTTAGTATATTATATTTATTATATTATTAAATTACTTCTCTATAATTATTATCCAGTATCAATAATAATTCTTTTTACTTCGTCGAGGTTTTAGATTTACCTTTTCCGTAGCCCAATTGCTCTAATATTTCATCGCTAATATCGTTCTTTGGACTTACATATAACAACGTTGCAGAGCCAGCCTTGTCAAACACGAAAGCGTAGTTCTTAGTTTCGGCAGTTTTTTCTATGGCCGAATACACCTTATCTTGTATAGGTTTCATAAGCTCTTCGCGTTTCTTTTCCAAGTCACCACCCGAACCGAAACGTTTACGTTGCAATTCTTTGGCTTCTTTTTCTTTAGCTATAATCTCATTTTGACGTTTTGTGCGCAAATCGTCTGGCAAAAGATTAGCTTCTGTTTGATAGCTTTTGTACAATCTATCTATCTCTTGAAATTTTGTTTCTATTTCTTTCTGCCAGTCAATAGAGTACTTATCTAAGCTCTTTTGTGCTTGTTCATATTCGGGAATGCTAGAAAGTATATACTCTGTATTTACACAAGCATACTTCTGAGCCGAAGCTATCCCTACCCACATCATAAATAACGATGCCAATAAAACTACTTTTTTCATATTGTGTCTTTTTGGTATTAAATAATTTATTCTATAGATTGATTTATGGAGAAATGGAAGTGTGAACCACCATTTGTTTTATCGTCGAAACCGTAGCCCCAATCCACACCTATCAAACCGAAGGCGGGCATGTAGATACGTACACCCAAACCTGCCGATGTATACATACGGAATGGCTGGAACTGCGACAAACTCAACCACGAATTACCTGCTTCCAAGAAACCTAAGGCATATATCGTAGCTGCAGAAGAATTTGTCAATGCTTGGCGTAGTTCCAATGTAAACTTATCATATACAGCTGCACCTGTATGGTTGCCCGAAGCATCTGTTGGGGTTAATGCATAGGTGTTATATCCTCTTAATGCTATAACATCTCTTGCATCCAAAGACCATGTAGACAAACCATCGCCACCTAAATAATAACGACCGAATGGCGACAAACCAATGTCTTTATTATAATGTCCCATCAAACCAAAACGGAAACGAGTGTTCAAAACCAAATCTCCTGCCAAATTAAACATCCAAGAACCCTTTATGTTTATTTTGTAGTACTCTAACCATTTGTATTTATCTTGGTCGCTCAATCCTGCATAGTCTTTAGCATTGAACAACGAATAAGGAGGAGTGGCCTGCATATTCACCGACACTTCTGAACCACTTAGTGGATATATTGGTGAATCGAAAGAATTTCTACTCAATGTGGCATTATAGTTCAAATCGTTCGAATGTCCATCCGAGAACACAAACGTTGTATAATTATGTACCGAATATTTTCTAAATACTAACCCTTGCGAAAAGATGAAGTAGTTATCAGGCCAAGTAAGACGTTTTGCCAACGATACTCCTGCTCCAGTTATTCCTAAGCTGTAATATTCTTCAGCGTTCTTATCGTAAGTGTATCCATTACTATACAAGCTGTGGTAGATATTTACCGACAATGCCTGAGGCTTTTTACCCCCAAGCCAAGGCTCTGTAAATGCTGCATTCACGGAATAATAATAAGTACCGTTCGACTGAGCACTTATAGATAGCTGCTGTCCATCACCTGATGGTAGCGGATTCCATGCCTTTTTATTAAAAAGATTTCTTACTGAAAAATTATTGAACGACAAACCTACAGTTCCGATTACCATGCCAGCTCCCCCTCCTCCGGATAAAGATATTTGGCTTGTGGATTGCTCTTCAAACTTATAGGTAATATCTACTGTGCCATTATCGCTAGGTTGTATATCTGGCACCAACGATTCTTGTTTGAAGAACTGCATAGTGGCCAATTCTCTAAGGCTTCGCATCACTAGGTCTTTGCTATACAAATCACCAGGACGAGTATATAGCTCTCGCATAATTATTTTATCGTTGGTCACGGTATTGCCTTCTAGCATAACCTTGTTTATGCGATACTGTTCACCTTCTCTCATTCTCACCTCTATGTCTATAGAGTCATTTTCTACTGCTATTTCAGTAGGCATAGCACGAAATGCCAAATAGCCATTATCCATGTACAGAGAGTTTATATTATCAGTGCCTGTTGGCTCCATAGATACGTTTTGCTCCAACATCTTTTTGTTATAGGGTTGCCCCTTTTCTATACGCATCAGCTTAGCTAACTGCGATGATGGATAAACAGTATTACCTGCAAAAGTTATATTCCTGAAATAGTATCTATTACCCTCGTATACTTTCAATTTTATTCCTAGCGAACCGTCTGGGTTGGTATACACCGAATCCGACACTATTTTTGCATCTCTGTAGCCCAATTCGTTGTATTTTTCCACGATACTCTCTAGGTCGGTCTTATAGTCTGATTCTATGTACTTTGATTTCTTCCAAAAGCCCGAAGTCCAAAAATACATTTTCTTCCAATAATTCACATCGTGAGTATTCTTCATTTCCTTTTGCAAATCATTAGCCGACAAAGTTTTATTTCCCTCAAATTCTATGGATTTTATCTTCACTTTCGAATGCTTATTCACATCGAAAACTAAAATAACCTCTTCGCGTTCCTTGGTAGTATCTGGCACCGTTAGCACGTTCACCTCTACATTGTGGTAGCCCTTTTGAATATAATGAGCACGTATCAAATTGGACGATGTAGTTATTAAATTTTCTGTCACCACATCTCCTACCACTATTTTTATCTCTTCACGTATCTTGTCCACATCCGATTTTTTCACTCCTTTAAATTGGAATTTCGACAATCTCGGACGTTGCGACAGCTTGATATTCAAGAATATCAAATTATCTTGAATCCTACTTGCTTCTATTTTTACGTCGTCAAAAATTTCTTGTTTCCACAGCTTGTCTATCGCAGAAGATAGCTTGTCGCCTGGCACCAATATTTCGTCCCCAACTTTCAATCCTGAAACCAAAAGTATCGTTCTAGAGTCCAATTTATCAGCACCATCCACAGTTATCCCCCCTATTTCATATTTCTTTGGGGTAAGATAATCTATATCATACGATCCAGCAGCTGTTATCACCTGTTGGGCATTTGCCATGGGCAAAACTAACATCATTATAGCCACGGCAAAGATTAGTTTTTCTCTCATTTGTATTGTTATGTTTTTTATTTTAGTCATAAATCTACACGTTTCTGCAAAAGCACAACGTTGAATAATTTGCAGTTATTCAAATAATTACCACACATCAGTCAACACCAATCCAACTGGCAAATATACACAATATTTTTCAATATTGCCACAATAAAATCACCAACGCTCTTATTTCGTTTCTATTTGATCGCCTGTTTTGCCGAAACGTCTTTGTCGGCCTTGGTAGTCCAAAATAGCTTCCACTAAATCAGTCTTTCTAAAATCCGGCCACAATTTTTGAGTAAAATACAGCTCTGTATAAGCCAATTGGCACAACATGAAATTGCTTATTCTGTATTCTCCGCTTGTTCTTATCAGCAAATCTGGGTCAGGAATGTTTTTTGTGGCAAGATATTGGTGCATAGTGTTTTCGTTCACATCGCAGACGCTTAATTTTCCGTCTTTGGCATCGTTAACTATGTTTTTTATTGCCTCTTGTATCTCCCATTTGGAGCTATAGCTAAGTGCCAAAATAAGCACTGTGCCAGTGTTCTTCGAAGTATTTTCTATACACTGCATCAGCTCGTTATAGGTACTTTCAGGCAACGATTTTGTGTCTCCTATAGTTTGCAGTTTTATATTGTTTTTTTGTAGTGTCGGCGTTTCTTCGTGAATACATTTCACTAGCAATTGCATCAGCCCTTGCACCTCTGCTTCGGGGCGATTCCAGTTTTCGGTAGAAAAAGCATAGAGTGTCAAATATTTTACTCCTAGCTCGGCCGCTCCTTCCACGGTTTCTCTCACCGCTGTAATGGCACTCTGATGTCCGAATATTCTTTCTTTCATCTGCTTTTTTGCCCAGCGTCCATTACCATCCATTATCACTGCCACATGCAACGGCAACTTTTGTGAATCTATCCTTGTATCCATCATCTTTTGTTGGTATATTATTGTCTTATAACTATTTATTCTCTGTCATTATTTTCTTTTGCCAGCACACTGTTTTTTTTCTCTATTTACCCCTTTCGCAATGTGGTTTCCACCCGAAAAAGGTCATTACAGCATCGAGACGCACTGTAAATGTCAGCCCTAGAAAGGCGTACCAATCGTTCAGCGAATCGTCGCCACGCTGAATACCTGGAGCATTTTCATATCCCGGCACCACCTCGCCCGTTCTGTCGCTCAAAACCACCGACATATCTCCGCCTATATCTTTCAGTACCTCATGTTCCACATAAGTGGTACTCACGTCATCCAAGTAGTCTGTCCACGTTTTGCGGAAACCGTATTCCAATCCTAACACTACGTACTTCGTTGGTTTCCACTTTATTCCTAGCCCAAACGGCATAGTGCGTTCTATCAGCGCATATTTAGCTCTGTCGGGATACAGCTCCGAACCTTGTCCCTCGGTACCAAGTGGTTGTAGCTCATACCACTGTGTCTCTCCAGTAGCCGGGTTTGTATATTCGGCTTTGGGGTTGAACCCAAAGAAGCCATAGCCTGCAAAAAGGTAGGGTGTCCACCGGTAAGAACCCAAGCCATCTTTGCCGAAAGGCAAGAAGTTAAACTGTACGTTTACAGCCATTTCCACCACTTTCGACCGAAAACTGAGGTTGCGACGCTTTATCACATCTGGATTACCGCCCTCTATTTGCCCATAGCCACCCGAAAACTGCACCACCCAACGCTGACCGGTATTGTAGCGAAACAACAGCATGCCCCCCGGACGTTGCTTGCCTAGCATACTTTGGTTGTTCAAATCGCCTAAATAGCTCATGCCTCCGGCTGCAATCCCTAGCTCCATATTAGCATAGCGGAGTTGCGACCTCGCCCCAAATGTCAACACCAAGAACAACAGAATCAAAATCTTACACTTTAATTCTCGTTGTATCATATTTCTCTTTTCTTGTTTCAACATTTGTTCTTTTAGCATAGGTACACGTTTTCTTATTAGCACTTTATAATTACGAAAAAAAGGGCAATTTATTGTTTCGTCGCCCATTTTTTAGCGAAAAAAAAGTACTAAATTGCCTTAAGCCATGTCATTGGAATGCACCACATATTTACGCCATTTTTCCAACACGCTCTCCATGTCGGTCGGAAGCTCCGATTCAAAGTACATTTTTTCCTTGGTGGTTGGATGCACAAAGCCTAGTACTTTAGCGTGCAACGCCTGACGTGGCAACATGTCGAAACAGTTGTTTACGAACTGCTTATATTTCGAGAAAGTAGTCCCTTTTAGTATTATGTTTCCACCGTAGGTGTCATCGTTGAAGAGCGGATGACCAATGTATCTCATGTGGGCACGAATCTGATGTGTACGTCCTGTTTCTAGCACACATTCCACTAGCGACACATATCCGAAGCGTTCCACCACATTCCAGTGTGTTACAGCATGTTTGCCTTGGTCGCCGTCGGGGTATACGGTCATTATCTTTCTATCCTTGGTGGAGCGTCCAAGGTGGCCTATTATAGTGCCACTGTCTTCAGCAAAATCGCCCCAAACCAATGCATTATATTTTCTATCTATAGTATGCTCATAGAACTGTTTAGCCAAATAGGTCTGTGCCATTTCGTTTTTGGCAATAAGCAGTAGACCAGTGGTGTTCTTGTCTATTCTATGCACCAAATACGGAGCCACTGGCGAGCCATCGGCGTTGGTAGCACCTTGAAAATGAAACGTCAAAGCATTAAGCAGCGTACCTGTGTAGTTTCCATAGCCAGGGTGTACCACTAGGTTCGCTTGCTTGTTCACCACTATCACGTCGGCATCTTCGTACACGATATTCAGCGGTATATCTTGTGGTATTATCTCTATCTCCCTCGGTGGCTCTGGTAGCAACACGCTTATCACATCGTGTGGCTTCACTCTGTAGCTGGACTTCACGGGCTTGTCATTCACCAATATACATTCCGCTTTGGCTGCATTTTGTATTTTATTTCGCGAAGCTCCCTCTATGCGAGCCATCAAAAATTTATCTATACGCAACAGGCTTTGTCCTTTATCCACCACCACTCGGTAGTTCTCATACATCTCGCCTTCTTCGTGCTTGTCGTCTATCTCTTGAAGTGTTTCGTCTATCATCGTTTTCTCCTATTTTGCTACTATAAATTTTGCCGAATACAGCTGCCCTCTTTCACCGTCTACCACTCTAAGCAGATACACGCCACCTTTGAAGCCCGACACGTCCAACTCCCCATCGAACGCTTTGGTTGTCAGGCAACGACCATAACTGTCGTAAACGCTCATTTGCAACTGTTCAGCTCCTATTATTATATTTGTATTTAATTCTATTTTAAGCATATCCTTTGCCGGATTAGGGTACACCCTCAGCTTTACATCGTTGACAGCCACGTTGTTATGGGCAATACCTACCTGAGCTCTAGCACCAAAACACGGTCTCATCATCAACGCACCAGCCAATATGCTTTGTTGCCATTCCATACCCGTTTTGTAGAAAATAAACTGGCGAACGTCGTTGCTACGATCGAAGCCCAAATTTATAAAGTTCGACGAACGCTGTTCGAAACCTATATATATGGTACCGTCCACTCTCACAGGCTTTTCTAGCACATATCGTTTGTAGCCGTTTTCGCCGCCCCATTCGGGATAAGCATAGCTAGTGCTTTTGTACAACATACTGCCCGGCTTGCCGTCGTCGTCGCCCCACACCGTTATGTAAAACGGCACTTCGCTGTTCACCCCGTTCATCGTTTGGTTGAAAAACATATCGATGGCAGTCAGCGTGTCGTGAGTATTTAGGTCAAATCTGTAAGCCAACCACATAACCGACGAGGTCGATGTAAGACCGTAGCCATTTTCCGGCATGCCGTCGTCGTAGGCAAAATAATTGTCAAACACCTGAGAGTACACCACAGTGTCGTTGGCCGAATGCAAATCGCCTGTTATACCGTTCTTTATGACATGCTTAATGGTAAACGTCTGAGACCTACCACTTTGCTGCTGCACTGGAAAATCAAAATTTATCGGAGGTTTAGCATGAGCCTCTGCCGTTTGGTATACACCGTCGGGATAAAAAGGCAAAATATTGTCGTGTCCACCGCTGTAAGTCTCTATCACACTGCCGTTTTCATCTTCCACCACGTAAGTGTAATTACACTCCAACACATCTGAATACAAATTCGTTATCAGCATTTCAGCATTGGTTTTCATGGAGCTACTGCGGAATTGCCTAGCAGGCATAGCCAAAAAATGGTTCAAAAACGACGGAGCAGGCATCACAAAAGCGATGTCCCTCACCACCGTATCGACGGCGGAACGTCCTGTGTTTAAGTACACATAATCAATGTTCCACTGGTCGGTGTTGGCAGCCAATCCCGGCTTGGCAGCACGGTCTAGCGAGCAGTAGTTGCGGAAGCGGAAACGGAAACCGTCGGTAAAATAAACCCTATCAGTCACAGCCACAGTCACATGCTTAAAAAAAACGCCGTTCTTCACCAAAAACGTATCCAGCTCCATACCGTTAGCAGCCCACACCATGTTCCAACGGAGAGCAACAGCATCGTAAAACTCTAGTATTAAGCTATCTTCATACGCCGGAGCGTTGCCAACCCTTTCCCACATATTGCCGTAGCCACCGCCCGGCTGATAGTAGAAGCTCAGGTACACAGAATCCTCCACACCTATGGCTTTAGGATAGGGCAAAAAGATGGAATCCAAGCGTATAGGGTTGGATGTCAGCGTGTCCGCTGGAAACAACGACGTCTGAGCCAAGGCGTGCAACACCCCTTTACCGTCCAAAGCGTCAAGAGTGGCAACGCCCACCGTAGGCGGAAACACCCCATAGCCTCCGTTCACAAAAGCATGACCATCAGCCCATAACTCACCTTGCGGACGACCTCCGTAGTTAGAGAAATCATCGAAGAAAGGCAAAGTGAGACTTCCACCATCTTTTCGTGTCTTAGCTATCTGCTGTTCAGCATTATAGAGCATGGCATTGCGTTCTAACCCCACAAGCATTTCCTGTGCCTCAGCAGTGCCAAACGCACCCAACACCATGAATATCCCTACTATTATATCTTTCATTATCAATCTCTTATAATTCTTCATCACTTTCGTTTTTTCTTTTTCATTCTCAGCCTACTAGTGCACTACATAAGCAACTCATTACCACGATAGTAGTCCACCGTCGCCCTCTTCTATAAGCAACTCATCATCGCCGTCGGAGCCGTAAACCGGCACACCGCTAGCCGCAGCTCCCGTAGTGTCTACCTTGAAGTCTTTCACCAACTTATCAAAATCCGTAGACCTGTCGGAGCTGTACCACAATTCCACTTTAGCACCCAAAGGCAAACGTGTAATACCGTTATAATTAGGCTCTTGACGACTCACACGAGCATAACGAGGGTCAATATCGGCGTCGTAGTGTTCCACGCCCACATTCATGGACGCAGACAAGATGTCTCTCCTAGCCTCTTTTGGCGACTTACCAAGGACGAAAGGAGTCAGAGTAACAGCCTCATCGGGATTTTCACCCAAGCCCACAGTGAAGTCAATTTCCGAACCCTTAGGCACTTGCGTTTTATCGTCCACAGGCTTACCCTTATAGTACATTTCAAGCACTGCATTTTTATATTCGTTTTCCACAAAAGTAAGCTTACCGCCCTGAAGCTCAACAGCGCCAAGCTCCGAAATGGCTCGCCTAACAGTCATATCTATCACATCTGGCACTGTAATTTTTTCGGGATTGTAGGCACAAATTATCATATACACCTTACGACCAGCTTTCACCTTCTCGTGGGCTATAGGATTTTGCGACAACACTTCACCGCCTTCACGATTGGGCACGTAGACTGAATCTATAATTATGTATTCCAATAATTTAGACTGTGGAAACTCGTCCAACTCATCCACATTTTTCCCTACCAATTCGGGTACAGCAAACTCTTCGCCATGCCTACCGTAATGCATTAAAAACAAATACACTGCAACAAAATTTGCAACCGAAACTGCCACCATCAGCAATAAATGTTTCACCAAAGGAAACCTTTGCAAAAAAACTTTTATATCCATATTTTTATCTGTTCCGTTTCTTATTATTGAATATAAATAACTCAAAACTGACAATTATAGTATATTGCCACGCATTTTTTTAAACAAAAAACCTTGCAGCTCATAAGAAATTGTTTTTCAGCTACAAGGCAAAATATGACAAAAATAAAAAGATTAGCACGCTAGCCATAATAATATGCTACCGGAACTACATTAGTTTTCGCAAATAACGCAACTCATATACTATGTATTATATGTCACCGCAAAAAAAATTGCAACTAAACACCTTTTAGCCTATAAATCAAAAAGTTCAGTATAACACAATATTTGCAGGGCGGCGACATCTCTTTCCTGTACAACGGTTTGTTAATCTGCGGAAAATCACTAAGATAAATCACTTCCACCTCTTTGCCCACTTTGCACTTTCCGTCGAATCGTCCACGATAAGTAACACCTTGAACTACAAAACTGTAAGTAGATGTATAACCGTAGCGAAAATAAACACAGCGGTCCACAACGCCCTTCACTTTCACAGGAGCTTCTTCAACCTTGAAAAGCAGATATTTATCCACAAAGACCTCCAGCACAAGCCAAAGCACAAAAACAACCGACACAATCTTTACAATTCTATTAATCAACGCACTACGAGCTTCATACTCATCAGCATCAGA
>JAFZEK010000148.1 GCA_017560705.1 Bacteroidales bacterium
ACATAAACCTATAACATTCGCCTCAAAGCGAGAAAGAAAAAAAAATACACACAGCATGAAGCACCTGACAGTGACCATAATAACTCTAAACGAAGAGAAACATATAAAACGTTGCTTGGACTCCGTTGTCCAACTTGCGGACGAGATAGTGGTGGTAGACTCCCTATCCACCGACGGCACCAAAGCAATATGCCAACAATATGATAATCTACGATTTGTGGAACAGAAATGGCTCGGCTACTCGGAACAGAAAAACTACGCCAACGACATAGCCACCCACGACTGGATATTCTCCATAGATGCCGACGAAGAAGTGCCTGCGGAGCTAGCACAATCCATAATGGCCTGGAAAAAAGCCGACAACGAAAATCCTAGCGAGTGCCTGGCCATGAATCGCCTCACAGCCTACTGTGGAAAATGGATAAGACATTGCGGCTGGTATCCGGACACAAAAATACGCATTTGGCACAGAAAGACAGGACGATGGAAAGGCGAAATACACGAGGTGATAGATTTCGACACAGCCATGACTACCACCAAGTTACGCGGCGACTTGCTACACTACTCTTTCGCATCCCATTCCGACTACAAAAAGCAGATGTTCCGCTTTGCAGAGATAGGCGGCAAAGCCTACTATGAAAAAGGGAAAAAGCACGCCGGATTCTACTGCATTGTGTCGCCAATAGTAACATTCATAAGGCAATACATCCTGCATTTAGGTTTCGCCGATGGCCTTTCGGGTTTGAGAATATGCACCACAGCAGCAAAAGCCACAAGACATAAGTATAACACTCTTAGAAAACTGCAAATCGAAAATAAAGGAGAATAACACACGGCAGATTACATTACAATTACATTACATTACATGTAATACATGAACAATATGGGTACAAAAACGGCTCCCGACCTGCTCCGCTCCAAAAGAACAGAACTATTCGGAAGCCGCTTATAATCTATTGCATAAAGGCGTATTGCAGAATATTGGCACCCATTCTTAGGGCCTTGAGCCTGGTCTCTTGCGAGTCGTTGTGCACATCTTGGTCCTCCCATCCGTCGCCAAGGTCACACTCTAAAGAGAAGAAGCACACAAGCCGTCCTTCATATATGAGGCCCAATCCCTTAGGAGGCAATCCGTCGTGTTCATGAATTTTGGGCAAACCATTGGGGAAGCTATACTTCTGATGATAAATAGGATGAGAGAAAGGCAGCTCCACGAAATCCAGTTCAGGAAACACCTTTTTCATCTGAGCCACAATAAAATCCCTCAGCCCATAGTTGTCGTCCACGTGCAAAAAGCCACCAGCCACGAGATAGTTTCTCAAATTTTGAGCCTCTTGAGCGGAAAAGACCACATTGCCATGGCCTGTAATATGAAGAAATGGATAATTAAATATCTCAGCACTACCTACTTCCACTACATCGTATTGCGGATGCAGGTTCATATTCAAATCGGTATTGCAAAAGGCAATAAGATTGGTAAGAGACGTTGGGTTGGCATACCAGTCGCCCCCACCGTTGTATTTGAGCAGAGCAATGCGAGTATTTGGCTGAGCCATAGCTGCAAAGCACAGCAACCCGGCCAATATAAAACATGTTATTATTCTTCTGTTCATAAGACTTCCCTGCGGTGTTATTCGTTCATAAAATTAATATGAAAACAAGCAGCCAAAGCCGCTGTTTCAGTTCTCAACCTGCATTGTCCCAACGATATTGGCGAATAGCCACATTGAGCCAAAGCCTCAATCTCCTTCTTGCTGAAATCACCTTCAGGACCAATCATCACTACCACCGGCACAGCAGGAGTGTAAGCCTCTTTCAAATGCTTGCGGTCGTCGCCTTCGCAGTAAGCCACATATTTTTGTCCTTGAAAAGGGATGTTCATAAAATTCTGTAGCTTAATGGCTTCGTTCAAACGTGGTTTATAAGCCTTCAACGACTGCTTCATGGCAGCCACCACCACTTTGTCCAGCCTCTCCAGATTCACGGAAGTACGCTCGGAATGCTCACATATAATGGGCGTTATCTCGTCCACCCCTGCTTCTACAGCCTTTTCCAAGAACCACTCAAAACGAGAAATATTCTTAGTTGGAGCCACCGCCAAATGCATGTAATGGTTTCTCTTTTGATAGTTGAGCATCCGCTCCACAATCTGAACAGTACACCGCTTGGCATCGGGCAAAATAATTTTGGCTCTACACATAGTTCCTTCGCCGTCGGTAAGATACAGCTCATCATCCACGCCCATCCTGAGCACTTTTACACAATGATTGGACTCTTCTTTCGGCAATTCTTGAATATCTGACTCTAAGCTATTTAAATAAAAAAGTTGCATAATGTATCCATTTAGTTTTCCGATGCAAAGTTACATTTCTTTTTCCAACTTTGAAGTATTTTTCAGCTCTTTGCTAAATAGTTGGGCAAAAAAGTCGGCGAAAACATTCTCTGGGCAAGCTATTATCAACAACAGCATATAGGCAATTTCTAAAAATTGCTTTGCAAGTGATTTACGGAATATTGACTTCGTCGATGTTGCTATCGCTCGAAAGAGCTAATGCTTAGGCATTGCTCTTTACTCACTTAATCGCAACGTTCTTGAGAAGATTTCTACTTTCTTTTGACCCATCATAGCGGGCTATGCGATTGAAAAATAAATAGAAAGATTTCAAGAAAAAACGTAAAGCACGCAAAAGTTCTTTTATTTCATGATAATATTTCTTAGAACGTGGATTTTTTAGAAGTTGCCTATAACAAAACACATATTGAGAAACGAGAAAAAAGACCCATCCTAAACACTGAAATAGTAGTACTTAGATAAGCACAACGATGATAAAAAGATGAAAAGAGCGTTTTGTTTTGAGTAAATATAGGCAAAAAAGCGACAAACAAAGGGAACGAATAGCCCATTTTGTAGGCAATTTTGGGATTCGGAGCATATTTTTTTTGCTACAACAACAAGCTGATATTGTTATCCGTAGAAAAAAAAAGAAAAAAAATATTGAAAAAACCTACGATATATGGAATATTTTCTTTAAATTTGCGACCTGATAAGAGATGAAAGTTATAGACGTAACTTTCTAATAAAGAAAAGAAATAAACAAACAAGATAAAATAAACATATTATGTCAACATTATTGATAATATTACAATCTGTAGCAAATTACGCTGCATTTGGAAAAACTGGAGCTGCTATAGGAGCAGGATTAGCCACATTAGGAGCAGGACTAGGAATTGGAAACATTGGAAAAAGTGCAATGGAAGCTATTGCACGCCAACCAGAAGCAACAGGCGATATTCGTACAAATATGATTATTGCAGCTGCATTGGTAGAAGGTGTTGCCTTCTTTGCTGTTGTGGTTTGTATGCTAATCATTTTCGGCTAATAGAGAATCATAATAAGAAACCGCAACGATTGGTTGCGGTTTCTTATTCAAGTTGACAACAATAGAAGAAACAAAAAAAAGAGACCAACGATGGATAGTGCATTAATAAATCCCGGCTTAGGTGTAATATTTTGGATGATAGTATCGTTTGCCATCCTATTCTTTATATTGGCAAAATTTGGATGGCCAGTAGTTATAAAAACACTCAATGAACGAGAAAGTGCAATAAACGACGCTCTTTCGGCAGCAGAAAAAGCAAAAGAAGAGATGCTACACCTTCAGGCAGGCAACGAAGAGTTGCTTAGAGCTGCTAAAGCAGAACGCGATGAAATACTACGCAATGCACGCCTTACTAGTGAAAAGATAGTAGAAGATTCCAAAATAAAAGCTACTGAAGAAGCCGACAGAATAGTGGAATTGGCACGCAAAAGCATAGAATTCGAAAAGTTGGAAGCATTGCATGATTTGAAAAATCAAATAGCAACATTGTCTATAGAAATAGCCGAAAAGTTATTGAAAAGAGAACTATCGGATAAAACAGTTGCTGGCGATTTCATCAAACAAGAGCTAGATAAAGTACACTTAAAATAAGTTTTAAAGCAACAAAATACATTTATACTTGTGGAAAATTATAGAATCAATACCAACTATGCCAAGGCTTTGTACCTTTTGGCTACAGACACTTCAAGTGTGGACACCGTATGCAATGATATGAAATTGGTGGAAGAAGTGTGTACAAAAAACCACATACTGAATGTAGTTTTTGGCAATCCAACCATCAGAGAAGCGAAGAAAGTAGCTATAATACAAGAATTGTTTGGCGAAAAAGTAGAAAAGGTAACACTTCTTTTCTTAAGTTTTGTAGTACGCAAACGCCGAGCCGTAAACTTGAAAGGGATAGCTTCTGCCTATATTGATATGTATAGGGAAAATAATAACATCGTTTTAGCAGAGTTGCGTACTGCCGTAGATGTAGATGTTGACGAAGAAACAAGAGCAATGATACGCAGAGTCGTAGGCGAATATACAAATCAAACCGTTGAATTGACGGACATAACAGACATTCGAATGCTCGGTGGTTTCTGCTTAAAATTCAACAACTATTTGTATGACGCACGCTTACGCAGAAAGTTAGCTAAACTAAGAATAGAGTTTAGCAAAAACATTTACGAAAAAGGAATATAATTATACGAACTAAAAATAAAGATATACAATGGCTGAAATAAAACCTGCCGAAGTGTCGGCAATACTAAAGAAACAA
>JAFZEK010000149.1 GCA_017560705.1 Bacteroidales bacterium
AACAGTTGACCAAGTTTATTTACGAAGATGCCAATCCATTGTCGGAAAAGCTATATCCTGTTATGAGAGATGGAAAATGGGGATTTATAAATGCAAAAGGTAAAGAGGTAATACCTTGTCAATATACTGCTGTAAGCTCTCTTATTGATGGTAGAGCTATGGTGACAGATGGTAAGAAATATGGTATAATAAACGAAAAAGGAAAGTTTATTTTACCTATGGAATATGGTTCAGCATCTATGAGGTCTAAGGCTTATATATATAGTGAAGGTTTGGCTCTGGTAGAAAAAGGTGGTAAGTATGGCTTTGTGGATAAGGACGGTAAGGTAGTGATTCCTCTTGTTTATGAATCTGCCTATCATTTTTGTGATGGTTTAGCACCTGTGAAGAAAAAAGATAAGTGGGGTTTCATAAGCACTAAAGGAGAGGTGAAGATTCCGTTCCGTTTTGAGATTGCTTCTTTCTTTGAGAATGGAAGAGCCGAGGTGTATGTAAATGGTGTAGCTCATAAGATAAACACCGAAGGTAAATGTGTAAAGAATTGTAAGAACTTTAATAAGGGTAACTAATGTCGAAGATTGCATCACACAAGGGTGTTGTTATAGAAAAGAATGGCAATGCACTGAAAGTGAAAATAGAATCTGTTTCGGCTTGTGCTGCATGTCATGCTAAGAGTATGTGTACTATGTCCGATAAGGAAGATAAGATAATAGATTTATCATGTCCTCCTAATAGGGATATAAACTTAGGCGATACAGTGACAGTTTGTGTCAGCAAAGAGAAAGGTATGCAAGCTGTGGTGTTGGCATATCTTATTCCTGTAGCGGTGGTAATTCTTGCGTTGGTGATGCTGTTGAATTATGTGTCCGAACCGTTAGCTATACTCTTGTCTTTGGCTTCATTAGGGATGTATTACCTTTTGTTATATTGCTTCCGAAGCAAGCTGAATAGTAAATTTACGATGTATATATCCGACAATTAAGTCGGGGAATGAATGGGGGGATGAACTTTTGTAAAGTGATTCCCTCTTTTATATTTAAGATGTTCTTTAATTTAAGTCTATAGAATTTGTTATTAGTATTTGTGGTGTTATCCTTTTGTATGTAATGTAGACTTGGAATAATTTTGTTTGTCGATTATGTTGATATTACTTATTACTTTATTTTGTTTGAAGAAGTTGCATACGTTTCTGAAACGTCGTTCATCTACTAAGATGTTGGTGGGTATTGTAGCTTTGACTGGGGTGTGTTGTCCCACGATGGGCTTTGCACAATACTATGTTGTAGGTCAAGACCCGCCTAGCGTGAAATGGAGACAGATGGAAACAGAAAACTTATTGCTTATATATCCCGACTATTATGAAATGCAGATGCAAAGCTTTAGAAATTATTGCGACACTTTTGCATTCTTTAATAGGCAAGAAATGGATATGCCTATTACTAAGAAGCAAACAAAGATACCGATATTGTTTCATACGTTAGGTTGTTTATCTAATGGCTTTTCGGCGTGGGCTCCTAAGCGTATAGAGATGTGGACTTGTCCGCCTCAAAATAGTTATAGTCAACAGTGGAAACAACAACTTCTTTTGCATGAGTATAGACATGAGCTACAAATGGAAGCTTTGAATCAGAAATGTGTAGGGGGGCTTACGAGTATTTTTGGGGAACACGTTGTAGGGATGATAGCAGGACTTTTTGTGCCTATGTGGTATCTGGAAGGGGATGCTACTTGGGCAGAGACTATACTTTCTAGGGCTGGAAGAGGACGGCAAACTTCTTTTCTTGCTCCGCAAAGGGCAGTTCTTTTAGGTGGGGGTGAACAGTATTCTTATAACAAGGCTGTTTTCGGTTCTTATAAGGATATGATTCCAAGTGAATATGTGTTGGGATACTCGTTAGTAGCTTACGACAGAATGAGTAAGACTAATTATTGGAAGAATGGATATGAAAGCATTGCTTCTAAATTTTGGACTTTGGCTCCGATGTATAAGAACAATTATGAAGCTCATTATAATTCAGCTATGTCGTTTTGGAAAGAGGAATGGGAACGTAGTTTGCTGCCCGTTTCCTTAACATCTAAATTGCTTAATATGAAGCAAGATGAGTATTCCAACTATTCTGTTGTGGGTTCGGCTTCTGATAATATATTGGCTTTCAAAAAGAGTGTAGATAGCTATTCTACCATTATAGCTATTGATGTTTTAGGAAATGAAACTACGGTGACACACGCTATAAATGTGTACGATAATTATTTTGCTCATCGTGGAGATTTAATAGCTTGGGTGGAGATGGTGCCTGATATGCGATGGAATATAATACATAATAATGTGGTGTTGTACAATATGCGTACAGCAGACCGTCGAGAGATTAAAGGGAATAGAAATTTTTTTTCTCCTACTTTTTCTCAAACAGGGAAAATAGCAGTGTTAGAGGTGAGTGATACTTTACAATACTATATATCAATATTCGACACGAATTTAAAGAAGTCTGCAACTTTGAAACTCCCACAAGGTAATCAATACAGCTATCCAGCATGGAATAAGAATGAAGATGTGATATATCTAGTTGTAATAGATTCGAACAACGAAACTTATATAGCAAGCGTGGATGTGGTCTCTGCCGAAATATCAGCAATTACTAAACCCGAAAACAAAAATATTACAAGACTTCAAACTTATGACCACATATTGTATTATATATGTGATGGTTCAACTGCTACACAGCTTTATAGTCTGAATTTGGAAACAATGGAAACTACTCCGCACAATGCTTCGTCCTTTGGGATAGAGAGTTATGCGGTGACGAACGATAGTGTAGTTTATACTCAATGTACTAAAGATGGATACTATATATATAAGGATGTTTTGCATTCTCTTGCTAATGTAGCAGAACGTGGCTCTCTTATACCTCCTATTGTAAGGGAATTCATACCTCCTGTGTTTGAGATTGATACCACTTATTTTTCGGAAAAATACGATACATGGAAGCATTTATTCAACTTTCACAGTTGGTTGCCTATCAGTTTAAAACCCGAATCGAGGGAGATAGACCTTGGGGTGTCGGTGTTTTCGCAAAACCTTATGAGTACGTCGGTGATGAGTGCTGGTGTGGAATGGGATAATAATGAGCAGAAAAGCAATGTGTTTGTGGATTATGAGTTCTCCAAGTATTACCCTATTTTCAATCTCTCGTCATCTTATGGTGGTAGGGAATTGCATTATGGAAACAATGCGGAGTATACTTTGTTTTATTCTCAATTGAAAACGTCGCTGATGGCTACACTGCCCTTTAGTTTCTACAGTCGAAATCATTTCTATTACTTAGAAGCTAGCTCGCAATATTCTTTTTCATCTTATTTTGAACGAGATAAAAACATTGATATTCCCTCTATGCACTATGGTGCTGTGTCTGCATCGTTTGTGCATCATTTGGAAAAACCTTTGCAGTACATTTATCATCCGTGGTTGCAGTCTGTGAGTGTAAGTTTTGCATCGTCGCTTTGGGAAAAGCTTAGTAGTAAGCTATTTGCAGTCGCTTCTAATTTGTATTTTCCATCGCCTATACCTACGCATTCTATACGTGCCTATTTGGGCTATCAAGCTAGTATGAAAACGCAACGCATTGGATTTAGTGGACTTATAAAGTCTGCAAGGGGCTTCCGCTATCTAAATACTGCCAATATAAAGACATCTCTACAGTTAAATTATACTTTGCCAATTGCTTATCCCGACTATGGATTTAAATGGGGATTTTATTGTAAACGTGTGTACGCCAATGTGTTTTTTGATATGATGAGATTGCAAGATGTGGGTAAACAATATTCCTTAGGTCTTGAGTTGAACGTAAATTGTAATGTTTTTTTAATATCTTCGCCTTTAAATGTGGGAGTTAGAACATCATATCTGCCTATGAAAAAATCATTTGTTTACGATTTGTTGTTTACTATAGATATATAGGCATTGGCTGTAATTTTTTTTTTGGAAAAGTGTGGCAATGGGTCTAAAATTACGCACTCACTTGTTTTCTCACTTTTAGGGGTGTTATGAGTGGAAAAATTTTAATGCTGATATGTTAAACTGTATGATAGGTTTGTTAAATATAGTGGGCGGAATATGATTGTTTTGATGTAAAAATATGTAGATTTGGATGAGATAATATGCCAAAAGTGTTCAGAAAATATAAGAGACCAAAGAATCTGTCGACTGAATTGGGTTTTTCAATCGACTCATTTAGGGTGTATTAGTCGATTAAGTGGGGGTAGTGTACTCGTCTGTTAGTTTGTTGATGAACGTTTGTTCGAATTGCTGATACTCGTCTCATAATTTGATGGAAATATTTTTCTACTGAGAGAGAAGTATCTACATCACGATGTAGGTGAAACTGAGTCGCGATGCAGATGTATCTACATCATGATGTAGTTATACCTGGGTGCTGTGCTATTTTTATATGGCTTTGCTTTGCATGGTGGTATACTATAAATATTAGTAGTGTTGCACACGGTATCTTCTTGCTCCGTAATCATTTTTTAGAAAATAAGCTGTGCTTGATTATTAGTAAAATACACTGATAACTCGCTGAGAATTGAATATACATCGGAAGTAAATGTTGTGGCGAATTATACGTGTTAATTTATATGTTATTAATAATGGTTAATTTGTATAATATGAAAGCTTCTAGTGGATACGTATTTTATGGCGTGGAAATTTGTGTCTATTGATTATTTCTTGTGGCGTTCTTGTTGTTATTTGTTATGGTTATGTACTCCATTGTTTAGAAGAAATATGCTGTTGTAAGTAATTGCATTTTTGTTCTCTATGCGGATTAATGGTCGTCAATATTTTTTGTATGCATACAATATTTGAAGCATACGTTCGTTTCTTGTATTGTAAGTTTCATAATTGTTTTAATTTCAAGAATTGGGTATGCTCAGCTATGGGCATACTCCTTTTTTGGGGTATATATGTATTTAAGAAAATCAATATACAGTAATATTGTTGGGATATAATAGATAAAAAACTATTGAATATGAAGATAATGGTAATAAATGGTCCTAACCTAAACTTGTTGGGTAGGAGGGAGAAAGAGATATACGGCACAGAAACGTTTGATGAATATTTTGCTAGGCTGGAAAAAGCTTATCCACAAGTGGAACTGCACTACTTTCAAAGTAATGTGGAAGGCGAGCTGATAAATGAATTACAACGTGTTGGATTTCATTTTGATGGGGTGTTGCTGAACGCAGGAGGATTTACACATACTTCGGTGGCTCTGCGTGATGCTGTGCTTAGCATAACTACGCCTGTAATAGAAATACATATAAGCAATGTACTTAAAAGAGAGGAGTTTAGACACACCTCGATGATAGCAGGTGCATGTGTAGGCTCTATATCGGGTTTTGGGCTGAAAAGTTATAACCTTGGGGTAGAATATTTCGTGTTGAGAGATAGAGAAG
The DNA here is from genome assembly GCA_017560705.1 of Bacteroidales bacterium. Classification (GTDB taxonomy): domain Bacteria; phylum Bacteroidota; class Bacteroidia; order Bacteroidales; family P3; genus HGM05376. The sequence goes on from JAFZEK010000149.1 coordinate 5,452, forward strand.
GGGAGTAGGCTTGGTAATCTTTTTCTTTGTTGCAGACACTGTTTTTGGCAAGTGCTTTGAGGTGTTCAATATTCTAATATTCAATGAATAAATATAGGATAGTCGGAGTTTGAGTTTGCGGAAAAGTAAAAAAAATAATCGATAGGTGAACTATTGAAGCTACGGAGTGTTTTATGTATCAAAAAAACGGAAAAGATGAAAGACTTGAACAAAATACGAAGCATAAAAAGACTGTGGGTTAGCGTACTCTTAGTGTCATTTTTAGCTGTGGGCTGCTCCAACGATGATGATGGTTGCTACACTCCTAATTCGGGTATTATAGAGGTGTTCAACGATTATTACCCCGATGCCTCCAATGTGCAATGGTACTATGTGAATGGATATGTTGTAGCTGATTTTGATTACTTTGGAGAAGCAATGGAAGCGTGGTTTTCGTCGGATGCTAGATGGCTTTACACTAGAACGGAAATGGATTTCTCGGATATGCCACACACTGTGAAAGTGAATTTTATAGCTTCTTACGGCGACTATGAAATAGATGATTCGGAAGAGATAAAAACATCAAAATACGGAGTGTTGTATCACATAGAAGCTGAAAATGATAATGAAAGAATATGCTTGCTCTACGACTCTCAAGGTATACTATTAAGAGTGTATGCAGATGTGCTTCCTTATTCGTGGTGGGAAACCTTTTAGAATAAGCAAACGGCAAAAGATGTAAAAAAAGAACATACCAAAAACATCCAATATCTATCCCCAAAGGGCGTACTTTTTCTCCCCAAAAAAAGCCGCCCTTTCTTGTTATTTTAGATGTAGGTAATGTTCTGTAAACTAGGAATGTGAAAAGAAAAATAGAAGATTTTTTGAAAAAAGTGGTGCTATGTGGAAAAAAAGTTGTAATTTAGCACTTGGAAAAGACGCTGTTTTAAACAGCTAAAATATAATGTAAATAAGTTAAAACTAGAGTATTATGGAAGCAAAAAAATCACCCAAAGCTGACTTAGAAAGCAAAAAAACTCTATTTATTGAAATAGGTTTTACTTTCGCGTTGGCAGTAGCTTTAGTAGCTTTCAATTGGAAAAGCTATGAAGAGAAAGAAAGTACTTTCACTCAGGGACCTGCAATGGATATTCCTGATGAAGTGATAATTCAAACAGTAGAAAATACGCCACCACCTCCACCACCAGAACCAGAAATTCAGATGAGTGAAGACATCAAAGTCGTAGACAACGATGCTAAAATCGAACACGAAATGGTTATTCAAGATGCTAATGACCTTTCTAAACCAGACGTTCCTGTAGTGAAAGTGGAAGTAGAAGTAGAAGAGGAAGAACAAGAAGAAGAAATCTTCCTTGTTGTGGAACAACAACCAAGTTTCCCAGGCGGTGAAGCTGAATTGTACAAGTACTTGTTTAACAATATTCAATATCCTGATGTGGCTAAGAATAACAACATTACAGGTCGTGTGTATCTAACTTTCGTTGTAGAAAAGGATGGTACTATAGCTAACGCAAAAATCCTTCGTGATATTGGAGGTGGATGCGGTGCTGAGGCTCTAAGAGTTGTAAACTCTATGCCTAAGTGGACTCCTGGTAAGCAACGTGGACAAGCAGTGCGTGTTCAATTTAACTTACCTGTATCTTTCGACTTACAATAGGAAAAATACACTTTGAAAAGATTTATAACATTCTATTTTTTAAAGAGCTATTTCTCAAAATAGCTCTTTTTTCTTATTATAGATACAAAACTACATAATCTCTAGAATAACAAGAAAAGCCTAATACACAACATCAACACACATATACGAGTAGCATGATTTCAATAAATAATTTATCCGTTCAATTTACAGGGACAAATCTTTTCGACAATGTATCATTTAATATTAATGATAAAGACCGTATAGGGTTAGTGGGAAAAAATGGAGCTGGCAAAAGTACTTTATTAAAGATTATTGCGGGGCTTCAACAACCTGAAACGGGAACTATAGTGGTGGCTAAAGACCAAACTATTGGTTATCTGCCACAAGAAATGATACCAAATAGCAGTAGGACTATCATCGATGAAGCTCTTACAGCTTTTGAGCAAATAGATTTGTTGGAGCAAGACTTGAATAACCTAACCAACGAGATTGCTAATCGCACCGACTATGAAAGTAGGGATTATGAAGCCTTGCTAAATAAACATCATGAGATAAATGAACGTATAATGTTGTTAGGTGGTAATAATCGTAGGGAGCAAACCGAAAAAGTGTTGTTGGGGTTGGGTTTTCAGCATAGCGACTTTGACCGTCCTATAACTCAATTTAGTGGTGGATGGCAGATGCGTGTGGAGCTAGCTAAAATACTTCTAAAGCGTCCAAACTTTGTATTGTTGGATGAGCCTACCAACCACTTAGATATAGAAAGTATTCAATGGCTTGAAACTTTTTTGGCATCATATCCTGGGGCTGTTATACTTGTGAGCCATGACCGTACTTTCCTTGACAATATTACCAAGAGAACCATAGAGATAACAGCAGGAAAAATCTACGATTATAAGGCAAATTATTCCGAATATGTGGTGCAAATGGAAGAACGCAGAAGTAGTCAGCTTTCGGCATTGAGCAACCAACAAAAGGAGATAGCTCAGATACAAAGCTTCATAGAGCGTTTTCGTTACAAAGCAACGAAAGCTAAGCAGGTGCAAAGCAGAGTGAAGATGTTGGAAAAAATGGAGAAAATAAATGTGGATGAGGTGAGTACAGAGAGTATTCATTTCCAATTTCCTCCTGCTCCTCATTCGGGAAAGGTTGTGGTAGAAGCCGAAAATCTATCTAAGGCTTACGATGATAAAGAAATTCTTCATAATCTGAATTTTATAATACCCAAAGGTAGTAAGACTGCTTTTGTTGGGAAAAACGGTGAAGGTAAATGTACTCTTGCTAAAATAATAATAGGGGAGATAACCGACCATACAGGTGTTTTTAAGTTGGGTCATCAGGTGAAGATTGGCTATTTTGCACAAAACCAAGCTGCTTTGTTGGATGGTGAAAAAACTGTGTTCGACACGATAGACCAAATAGCTGTAGGTGATATAAGACCCAAAATAAGGAATATACTTGGTAGTTTCCTTTTTGATGAAGATGATATAGAAAAGAAAGTTAAGGTGTTGTCGGGTGGAGAAAAAGCAAGATTAGCACTTGCTAAACTGCTGCTTACTCCGTGTAATCTGCTTATATTGGATGAGCCTACGAACCATTTAGACATGAATAGCAAGGATATATTAAAGAATGCTTTGCTTCAATACACTGGCACTTTGATAGTGGTTAGCCACGACCGTGATTTTCTTCAGGGGCTTACGGATACTCTTTATGAGTTCAAGAATCGTGCAATTAAAGAATTTAAAGGCGATATTTTTGAGTTTTTGGAGCATAGAAAGATTGAGAATTTGACAGCTCTTGAAATTGAGAAAAAGAATAATGTAGAAAAGGGAAGTGCTGCTGTGTCTCAGAACAAACTGAACTATGAACAGTCCAAGCAAAGGGAACGAGAATTGAGAAAATTGAAAAGCAATGTGGATAAAATTGAAAAAGAGATAGAGAAGACAGAGGTGGAGATAACAGAAATGGACGAGGTGTTGGCATCTGACTCACAATCTGTGGCTTCTGACCCTAATTTCTATGACAAATATAAAGCTTTGAAAACAAAGTTAGACCAACTGATGGAGGATTGGGAGAAAGCTACGGAAGAGGTAGAGTCTTTTGGATGAGATAGACGAAATATATAAGAGACTTAGAAACGCCTAGGATTTGAATAGATATAAAAAAAGGTTGCGAAAAAAACGCAACCTTTTGTTTTATGCAGTATGATACTTGTAAATTAATGTATTATTTCAAGTTAGCTAAAGCTTCTTTGATACGACGAATAGCTTCAACAAGAACATCTTCGCTAGTAGCATAGCTTAAACGGATACAAGTGTCATCACCGAAAGCACTACCTTGAACAGTAGCAACATTAGCTTCGTATAATAAGTACATACAAAGGTCGGTACTGTTGTTGATAGTATATTCTTTATAAGATTTTCCGTAGTAAGCACTTACTTCAGGGAAGAAGTAGAAAGCACCTTGAGGCATACGAACATTTACATTAGGAATTTCGCAAAGT
>JAFZEK010000150.1 GCA_017560705.1 Bacteroidales bacterium
ATGAGGAGTCTTGCCCGTGCCCCCTGCCGATAGGTTTCCCACGCCTATGGTGGGCGTTTGGTGCCGGCGTTGGCGTAGCAGCCCCCGCTCAAAAGCCTTGTTGCGCACCACTACCACTATAGTGTAAACAATGCTTAGCGGGAAAAACAGGTAGGCCGTTATCTTGCGTATGATGTCCATTGTATGTTGTGTTGCAGTGTATTGTTGTATGTTGTACCGTTTCTAATACAATGCAAAGGTACTACATTTTTTTGAAACTTCCGCCTTTGGGTGAAATAAAAAAGGGGCGTTCCTTTAGGAACACCCCTCGTTTTATAATGTCATACTTATATACAAATTATTTTGCAACGCGTTCGAGCCACTTAACCATACCAAGCATAACACCCATTGAAATTAGGCATATAACTACGAATACAGTCCAGCAAATCCATAGAGGAATAGCGTTGTACATCATAGAACCTAAGAACAAGAATGCATTTCCAATAGCAGTAGCACCTAACCACAAACCTTGACATAGACCAAGCATGTGTTTTGGAGCAACTTTTGATACGAATGACAATCCAAGAGGAGAGATAAACAATTCAGCAACTGTTAAGAAGAAATAAGTAACGAAGAATACCCAAACACCAGCACGAGATGCTTCTTGTTGAGCTTCAGGTAAGGCTAAGAAGTCTTGTGCAGAAGGATAGTTCATTAAGTAAGAGAATATAGCTAAGAATATGTATGCCAAAGCTGCTAATCCCATACCAATAGCAATCTTACGAGGAGTAGAAACTGCTTTACCTTTTCTTGCCAACATTGCAAAGAATCCCATAATGATAGGAGTCAAAACGATAACGAAGAATGGGTTGATAGCTTGTAAGAATTCAGGAGCTACTTTAGAAGTGTCCATGAAGTCGCGAGCGAACAATGAGAATGAAGCACCATTTTGGTGGAATGAGAACCAGAAGAATATAGCTATACCAAGCACTGCAAATAAAGCATACAAACGTTGTTTGATTTCTTTAGCCATAGCAGCTTTTTCTTCAGGAGTGTATTCTGCAGATTCAACAGCAGCTTTTTTAGCTGGAGAAGGAAGACCTTTCTTAGTTAGCAAGAATATTGTCAAAGAAATAAGCATAGCAGCAACAGAAGCTATGAAAGAGAAGTGTACACCTTGGTTGAATACTTCCAAATATAAGCTAGGATCAAAGTCAGCACCTTGTTCAGCTATCAATTTAGTATAGTTAGCCAATTTATCGCCTTCCAATGTTCCGTTTAATTGTTCATGACAAAGAGCAGGAAGTTTTGCATTATAAATAAATCCATGAACTTTTAGCCACCAAGATCTGATAAGAGGAGCAACGAAAGGAGCTATAAGACCACCAACGTTGATAAATACATAGAATATTTGGAAACCGGAGTCTCTCTTATCTTTAGCAAGTTTAAGAGCTTCTTCACCTTTTTTTGCTGCTTCAGCTTCGAAATTATCATACATTTGACCTACGATAGCTTGCAAGTTTCCTTTAAACAAACCATTACCGAAAGCAATCATAAGTAATGCAAAACAAGTTAAAGGCAACAACCATCCTTGGTTCATGTCAGTAGCAGTGATAGGAATAGCCAAAAGGATATAACCTGCTGCCATTGTAATTAAACCAGATTGAATTGTTCCTTTGTAGTTTTGTGTTTTGTCAGCTATAATACCACCCACTAAGCTAAGGATGTAAATTCCGCAATAGAAACACGAATAAATAGCTGCAGAAGTAGAGTCGTTCAAACCGAACTTCGAACATAAGAACAAAACTAATACGGCGTTCATAATATAGTAGCCAAATCTTTCTCCCATATTACTTAGGGCTGCCGCTAATAGCCCTTTTGGATGACTTTTAAACATAACTCTATGTGTTTTAATTATTTAATTATTTAATTTATTTCTACTTTATATTGTTTTTCAATGTCTCTATTTCAGTTTTTTAAAACGCAAAATTACGGTTTTTTTTCCAATATATAAGCCTTTTTCCTCTAACATAAGCACTTTTTTCTTTCATCGCTTCTTTTTACACATGATTATCAGTTTATTAGATGAAAAATATTTGTTTTTATTAACAAAGTGGAATAAAATCAGTACTTTTGCACTATAAAACAAGTGATACAAAATGAACGATGATATTATAAAACAAGCAATTGCGACACTCGAAAATGGAGGCACACTACTTTATCCTACCGATACCATCTGGGGTATAGGCTGCGATGCAACCAACGCTAATGCTGTGGAAAAAATCTATTCCATAAAACAACGCGACCCGAACAAAAGTATGCTTATACTCTGTTCAGATATTGAACAATTGGAAAAATACGTTGTTAGCCTACCACAAGTGGCTTCAGATGTAATGCAAAACAACTCTAAGCCCACCACTATAATATACCCCGAAGCTCGCAATCTACCGGCTTCACTTGTTGCCAACGATGGTAGTATTGGCATTCGCATACCTAACATGGAATTTTGCCAAGCCCTGCTACGCACCTTTGGCAAACCTATCGTAAGTACGTCTGCCAACTTTTCAGGCATGCCATCGGCAATGAACTACAACGATATAGACCCTAAAATAATACAATTAGTAGACTATGCCGTACCTAATTTACCACAATTTGAGAGCAAAGACTACAGCTCCCGAATACTGAAAGTGGACAGTTCAAACAACATAATAGTAATAAGAGACTAAATAAAAAAATATATACCAATGATTATACACGAAGAAAACTTTCGCAACGAATGCATATTTGACGTTGCAAAAAAAATAGCAATAGCAGCTCGCACTGCACCCAAAGCAAGAGGTACTGACAATTTAGAAATTGCCATTATAGTAGGCGAAGAACTTGAAAGCATAGCCGTTGCTATGACCGAATTTGCCGAACGCCACGATGTTTCATTCTTTGCTCGTGATGCTGAAAATCTTCGCAAAAGCGATGCTGTAGTACTTATAGGAACCAAAGTGAGCTGCTTAGGCCTAAACTGTGGCTACTGCGGATTTCCAACTTGTGCCGAAAAAGCCACCCATAGCCAAGTGCCTTGTTTTTTCAATGCCAACGATATGGGCATAGCCATCGGCTCAGCAGTATCCGTAGCTGCCAACTATCGCGTAGATAACCGCGTGATGTTCTCCGTAGGCAAAATGGTAAAAGACATGGGGCTACTAAAAGGCTGCGACATGATTTTAGCAATACCCCTTTCTGTAAGCGCTAAAAGCCCTTACTTCGACAGAAAATAACACAAGAAAACACTATGAAAGGCAACGAACTAAAACCACATATAGGCATTTTTGGACGTAGAAACTACGGTAAAAGCTCTCTACTGAACCTAATAACAGGTCAAGAGATAGCCATAGTGTCTGACACTGCTGGAACTACTACAGATCCAGTGAAGAAAACAATGGAAATAAAAGGTGTAGGCCCTGTAGTGTGGATAGACACCGCCGGCGTAGACGACCAAGGTGAACTAGGACAACTAAGAATACAGAAAACCAACGAAGTGTTGCGCCGAGTAGACCTTGCTCTTATCGTATTTTCCAACAACGTATTCGACAAGTACGAAGAAGATATTCTAGCTCAATGCAACGAACTTAAAATACCCTTTGTGCTTATCTACTCTAAAAGCGACGTAGTGCCTCCCTTTGCCTCACTCATAAACCAAGTGAGCAAGCAATGGAACAAAGATGTGCTAATAATATCCCAACACGACACAGAAGCACAAGCCTTACTGCTCAACGCCATAAGAGAATCTTTGCCCGAAACAGCATACACTCCAAAATCGCTACTAGGCGGAGTTATAAACGAAGGAGATACAGTGGTACTAGTAACCCCTATAGACTCTTCAGCTCCCGAAGGCCGAATGATATTACCCCAAGTGCAAACCATTAGAGACATACTCGACAACGAATGCACAGCCATAGTATGCAAAGAAAATCGCTTAGAAAAACAACTCAACGAACTCCGAACACCTCCTGCCCTTGTGGTTACCGACAGCCAAGTGTTCAAATACGTTGCCGACATCGTTCCTGAAACTACTCCTCTCACCAGTTTCAGCATAGTGCTAGCACACGCCAAAGGCATGTTCAAAGAATACATAGAAGGAACTCCAACTCTCGACTTACTACAAGACGGAGACAGCATACTCCTATTAGAATCTTGCACTCATATAGCTTCTTGCGAAGACATAGGACGAGTAAAGCTCCCTAATTTAATAAGAACATATAGCGGGAAAGACATCAATTTCGACCACGTGTCGGGACTATCAAACTTAGAAAA